>CAYNMY010000035.1:0-10409 GCA_964398275.1 uncultured Armatimonadia bacterium
CCAGCGGCAAAGCCGACGCCTGCTTGGCAAGCGCCGTAGGCTACGGCGTCGGTGCCGGACAGGAGCAGTTGTGCCATGGGGGTCAGCCGTTATGTTGACTGAGTAATAGCGCGGTAGGCAGATTCGACTGGTGCGAAACTGCCTACCGGAGTTGCTGCGTAGACCGACCACCCCGTGGCCCCGGGCAGGGGCCACGGAGCAAGCGGTTGCTTTTCGTGTGGTTAGCGGCTAGTGGGACTGTGCCGCCTACCTAAACCCGAACTGCCACTGAGCGGCAATCTGGTCCCGGCTCTGGTCACCCGGGGCGCCCTGCAGCTTGCCATCGGTGTACTGGAGCGTGAGCTCGTTGTTCTGGTCGAGCCACTGGCTGTAACCGACATGGACGGCCTTGTACGCGTCGTTGGGGCTTGCAGCGGCAGTGTTGGGGTCATACTCCTCCACCTTGACGAAGGCGGTGCCGCCTTCGGTCAGCCCACTGCGCTCTACCTGCGCATACCAGCCGTCAATGTCGTTGCCAAACAACTCGCCGTCAACATACTCGCCCTGGAAGGCCCAATCATTGTCGGGTGGGGCCCACCGAACATAGCCCAGCACGGCGCTGCGGTCTTGAGTGGTGCCGACTGCTTGACCGCCGAGGGGACGGAGCAGGTAGTCGTCATTGGTCCATTCGCCCTCCATCCAGCTGGCGCCAAACTCGCCCCAGGGGCGGGCCCACTTAAGATCAACAGAGACGGTCTTGCTGGTGTTCATGTCCCCGGCGCGGAACTGGCCATTGCACACTCCAAAGATCGCCGTCGGCTCGTTGCCGCTAGGCGCGCGGGTCAACCATACGCCGCGATCCCACGGTCCCGCGAAGTAGAGGCCAAGCGGGCGGGCGCCGTAGCCGCCTTCAAGAACAGCGGCGCGCTCCAGCGCTATTCTCTGCGAGGAGCCCTGCATGGTCTCCAGACCGAACGAGTCCGGGGCTTGGCCAATGCGCGCGGTCCACTGGTCGTTGATCATGTAATCAACAAAGATATTCGCCCAGTCGGTACTGGACGTCAATGCGGGGTCGGGGCCAATGCGCGTCCAAGTAATGACCGCCTTGGTGCGCTCGTTGGCGTCAATCATCAGATTGATGTACATCCGGCGCAGGACGAACTGGTCCTGCGCGTTGGCCCAGTCCATGGCTTCGTAACGCATGTGGAAGTAGCCGTTGATCGAGATGCGATCGGCCCAACTGGAGTCGCCTTGCGCCATAGCCGGCAACGCCACGGCCAGAAGCACAGTTACAACCAAAAACAGTTTAACTCTTGACATTGTGTACCCTCCCAATAGTTGATTCGTACTTCTTTAGCCACTGCAATCGGAGCAGTGGTACTGGCACTACTACGAACGTTGCGCTTGCTTGTGCTGCATCCGCCTCCTTTCGCTGCTACAAATGGTTGTCAGTTGCAACGAGTGCCAATAGTTCGGCGTTCGAAGTGGCAGTTCAACGGAAATAATACCAGAAACAGCGGTTCCTTGTCAACCCGTTTGGACACTGATTGCGGATTCTTTTGAGCAACTTAGTTCTCCGGCTGGGCATCGGCCCGGTATCTTGACTACTACGATTCCCCGCAGATATACTGAGCCTGAGCTTGTCCCGCCCTACACTCGAGCAGTCAAAGGCGCTGTTGCCGGAGGAGGAATATGGCTATCCTGGTGGGCACCGCGGGCTACTCCTATGACGACTGGCTGGGCCATTTCTATCCCGAAGGTACCAGCAAACGGGACTTTCTGAGCTACTATGCTGAGCGCTTTGCGCTGGTGGAGGTCAACTATACCTACTACCGGATGCCCACGGCAGCAACGCTGGCCGCGATGTCGCGCAATACCAACCCCGACTTTCAGTTCATCATCAAGGCCAACTCCGCCCTGACCCACGAGCGCACCGCCGCCGCCGCCGATTTCGCGGCCTTTGCCGACGCGCTCACGCCGCTGCAGGAGCAGGACAAGCTGGCTTGCGTACTGGCTCAGTTTCCCTACTCTTTTCACGCTAACTCGGATAATGTGGCGTACCTGCGGAGCCTTCGCGAGCAGTTGCCCGATTTGCCGGTCGTCATAGAGTTTCGTAACGCCAAGTGGGTCACCCAGAAGGCCTTCGAATTCCTGCGCGGGCTCGATTTTGGCTTCTGCTGTGTGGATCAGCCGCGTTTCGACAGCCTGATGCCGCCGGTGGCCGAGGTGACCTCCGATATCGGCTACCTGCGTTTTCACGGCCGCAACTACGAGAAATGGTTCCAGCACGACGAAGCCTGGGAGCGCTACGACTACCTGTACAGCGCGGAGGAGCTGGCCGAGTGGGTTGGCAAGGTGGTCGAGATGTCTGCGGAGGCCGACCAGGTTTACGTGGTCTTCAACAATCACTACCAGGCTCAGGCCGTCCAGAACGCCTTGCAGTTCACCGAAATGCTCCAGGCCGGCCTGCCGGTGGTGGAAGCATAACGGCTATGCAACAACCAACAGATTGGTAGGAGGGACATTCTTGTCCCGATTGGCACGCCAATACGGTCGTGGGTGTTGACAGGCGAGACGCCTGTCCTACTGGAGCTGTGGAGATAATGCACAAATGTCGCGGCAAGACCCGCCTTCGCTGAAGCTACGGCGGACGCGATGCCGCTCCTACCGGTTTTGTAACAGTCTCTGAGAAAGGGACGTTCAACAATGGCCGATGAGAATGTCCGCAGACCCAACGTAATCTTCGTGCTCACCGACGATCAGGGGCCGTGGGCGGCGGGCTGCTACGGCAACGACGAGATCCGCACGCCCAATATTGACCGCCTGGCCGAAACCGGCACGCGCTTTGAGCGCTTCTATGTGGCCTGCCTGGTCTGCTCGCCGAGCCGGGCGACCTATCTGACCGGGCGCATCAATTCCCAGCATGGCATTCACCAGTACGTCAATGAAGAGAACGTCGGGCCCAATGCCAAACAATTCATCGCTTCAGAGGTTGCTTATACCGACATAATGGCCGAGCACGGCTACACCTGCGGCATCAGCGGCAAGTGGCACATGGGCGACAGCCTCCACCCGCAGCACGGCTTTGATTTCTGGTACGTCCACCAACTCGGCGGCGGGCCGTATAATGATGCGCCGATGATCCGCGACGGCCAGCTCATCAACGAGCCCGGCTACATCACCGATGTCATCACCGACGAGGCGCTCGGCTTCATTGACGTCCATCACGCCGATGAGTCACCCTTCTACCTCAGCGTCCACTATACAGCTCCCCACTCGCCTTGGTCCGGCCATCCCCAGGATATCGTGGACTCCTACGACGATTGCCCGTTCGACTCCTGCCCGCAGGAGCCGCGCCATCCCTGGGCGATCTCGCTGACCGACCGCTGCCTGGGCAACCGCGAGATGCTTAAGGGCTACTTTGCGGCGGTAACCGCGATGGATAACAACCTGGGGCGGATCATTGACCGCATTGAGGAGTTAGGCCTGCGGGAGGATACGCTGATTGTATTCGTCAGCGACAACGGTTTCAGTTGTGGCCACCACGGCTTCTGGGGCAAGGGCAACGGCACCCACCCGCGCAACATGTACGAGAACTCCGTCCGCGTGCCGCTTCTCTTCAGCCACCCGGGCATCATACCTACCGGACGCACCGAGAGCGGGATGTTCAGCGCGTACGACTTCTTCCCCGCGTTGCTGGATTACCTTGATCTGCCGCTGCCCGAGGGTCGCAATCTCCCCGGCAGCAGCTTTGCGCCCGCGCTGCACGGCGAAGATGTGCCCGGGCGGGAGATGGTCGCGGTCTACGACGAGTATGGGCCGGTGCGGATGATCCGCACCGAGGAGTGGAAGTACGTGCACCGCTATCCCGACGGCCCGCACGAGTTGTACGACCTGGTAAGTGATCCCGACGAGCGGGTCAACCTGGCCGACGATACGGCCTACACCGCCCGCGCCCAGGAGCTCCGGGGGATGATGGAGGAGTGGTTTGAGCGCTATGTAGAGTCTGACAAGGACGGGTTGCAGGAGGAAGATGTTAATGAAGGCCGATAGCAAGGCTAGAGAGCCTGCAACTTGTACCGACTTGATCTTCACCCTCTGGCAACTGCCCGCGCAGGCTCAGAGCCAGGCGATGGCCTATGTCATCCGCAGCGCAGGTGGCAAGGTCATCGTCATTGACGGAGGCAGGGCCGGTGATGCGCCGTACATGCGGGGATTCCTCGGCGCGCTGGGTAACGAGGTGGAAGCGTGGTTCATTACCCATCTGCACTTCGACCACATTGACGTCCTGGCCGAGATTCTCAAGGACCCACAGGGCATCCAAGTACGGGAAATCTACGGTTCGCCGTCCGAGAGGGAGTGGATCCGTCAGTATTGTCCTGAGTGTGACATGCCCCGGTCCCAGTCCTTCTTTGACGCGCTCGACGTCTCGGGCCGCACAGTGACTGAACTGGAGCTGGGCCAGGAGTTGGACATTGACGGGGTGCGCATCGAGGTGCTGGGCATCCGCAACCCGGAGCTTAGCGAGACTGGGGCGCTGAATACCCAGAGCGTAGTGCTGCGCGTCGCCGACGCGCAGAAGTCAGTCCTGTTCCTGGCAGACCTCGATGTGGCCGGTGGCGAGAAGCTCCTGGCCGGCGAGTACCGCGACCGGCTGCACACCGACTACGTGCAGATGGCTCACCACGGCCATCGGGGCGTCAGTGAGGAGTTCTACCGCGTGGTTAAGCCGACTTATTGCCTCTGGCCGACCCCACAGTGGCTGTGGGACAACGACGACGGGGGCGGACCCGATTCTGGCCCGTGGTCAACGCTCGAAACTCGAGCATGGATGGACAGTTTGGGCGTCAAGGCCCACTACGTCTCGAAGGATGGGCTGGCAACGATTGATTGAGAGGGCAGGCTATTCCCCGTCAGTCCTCCGCCACTACACCCTCGCACCTCTGCATACTGATCTGTTCCGTCATCGTCCCCGCCTCGTCCAGGAAGATACAGCCCGAGACGCGGGAGTCGGTGACGTCGTCGATCGTGATTGCCTTGCCCCTGGGGCTGCGGAAGGTGCAGCCGCTGACGTTGATGCCGCGGCAGTCGCGCAGCGTCAGCGCCGCCGCCGGCCCGCAGCCGTGCAGGATGCAGCCGCTCAGTGTGCAGGCGGTGCACTCGCGCAGTTCAATGCCCCCGCATAGCGGTTCGCCCAGGCGGGCGTAGTCGTGGATGTAGTCAATGATTCCGCCGGTGAGAGTGATCTGCTGGCAGCGCTCCAGGAGGATATTGCGCGCGAAGCCGGCGATGTGCTGGTTGTTGCCGACGGCAATGCCGCTAGCGTCGCGGATGAGGATGTTGTAGTCCTGGTTGGTGATGTGGTTGCCCACGATGGAGAACAGGCCCGCCTGCTGGCCGGCCATCTCCCCTCGCCCGGGTAGAAAAGACTCCTCTTTCAAAGCCCGTTCGTGCTCCTCAGGCGAGGTGCCCTCAATACGCACGTTCGCCCCACCCGGCGTGCGCAGTGCCTGGATGGTGTTGCCGACGATGGCCCCCTCGCGAATGCCGATCGGCCCGGCGATTATCCAGACATCAGCCACCGGCCCGTGGTCACCGGCCGCGCGCTTTTCGCGGTCGAAGTTGTACTCGATGTCGTTGCCGACGATCTGCAGGTTGCGGACATTGCCGCGCAGGACCTTGATGCCGCCCCGGGCGTTGTAGCTGATGTGGCTGCCGTGGATATTGATCTGGTGCAGGTTGACCTCGTCGAGAAAGACCCCGACGCCCGTGCAGTGGTAGACGTGGCAGTCGGCGATGATGACGTTGCGATTGTGGTGGGGGAGATGTATCCCGTGGCGGCAGTCGCGGATGGTCACGCGACTGACGATCGCCATGTGCGTGCCCTCCAGGCGGATGCCATCGCCCTGCCCGTCAGCACCCACGATTTCGATATCGGATACGGTCGGCTGAAGCTGACCGGCGGCGACTTCTGCCGACATATCCTCGGGCTGGGCCGTCCCGAAGTGGCTGCCGGTGATATGCAGGGCGGGCTGGTCGGACTCGTTGATGAGCTGCGCGCCGCCCGAGCGGACATAGGTACGCCCCCGCTTAGCCAGGTCTACTTTTAGCCCCTGGGTTAAGCGGTATTGGCCGGCGGGGAAGAAGATCGCGCCAGTGGTGCTATCAATGGCCTGCTGAAGGGCAGCGGTGTCGTCGGCAGCGCCGTCACCGCATGCGCCGAAATCGCGGACGTTAACCTCGTCTGTGGCCGCCACGGCTGCTCGTCCTCCCTATCGGGGGTGGCTACTCCAGGATCACCCAGCCCTGGTTATACAGCGCGGCGTGGGCGCCGCCGGTCGGCTGGGGATACCAGGTCGAGACTTCGCCTTCGCCCCCGACGACGTTGCGCACTATGTTCACCCGCAGTACCTCGCCGGGCGCGGGGGAGATCAGCAGCTCAGCCAGCGGCACGCGCAGCTCGAATCGCCAGTGGTCTTCGGTACGCCCGCACTGCCACTCGCAGTCAAAGTTGTGGGCGATGGAGCCAGTGTAACCCTCGTCTTTGCCGTCGTGCCACTGGTCAAAGAGAGCGCCGGCGGGATTGATGACGATCTGCCCCCAGGTCTGCGGATGTCGCCCGGAACGAATGAAGATCTCCACGCAATCGTCTTGCCAGGCACCGCCGTCGCGTTCTTCTGGCTTAGCCTTCACCACCAGCTTGCTGGTGTCCTGGTAACACCACACCGCCAGGTACAGGTTCTCCTGATCGTAGACGGCCTTAGCCTCAGTCCGGTATTGGGCGGGTTGGCAGGTGCCTCGCACCGAGAAGTCCTTAAAGTGCCGCCACTTGCGCGGTCCCCCTGCCAGATCTCTGAGAATGCCATCTATGTTGATCCCGTGCTTTTCTTGGGCCAGTCTGGTCTGGACCAGTCTCTCTGCCTCGTCGGTGAAGCTGGTCAGCTTGCCGGGTACGCTCCACTGGGGCGCGGACAACACCCGCGTGGCCATGCGCCTAATGGCTTCCACCCGCTCTTGATAATGCTCGGGGCCGTCTTCACCGAATGTCTTGGTGATGCGCCGATTCACCGCACGACGTATCGCCGAAGTGTGAAACAGTTGGATTCTTGCAGCTTCGTCAATGACCGCAGGGGTTATTCGATCTACACACCATTGGTATACCTTGGCGATGTCACGACCCGGCACCGGCAGCCACCTGGGAAAACGACTCAGAATCGGGAAGAAGGCAATCCGGTCATCGCCGACGCGGTCGCGCACCTCCTTTTCCAGGTCTGCACGCTTGGCTATCCTGGGCATCTCACGCAGTACCGCGGCGACCTGCTCGAGGGGCGCGTCCTGTGCCATGAGTTCGGTTAACTCCTCCCCGGCGCTGGCCCAGTGCGCCTGGGCAAAGACTACGCCCAGGTCCCAGGTCTTGCGGAAGAAGCCGAGCCGCTCTTTCACCAGATCGCTCTGGGCTAGCTTCGCCGCCTCGTCCAGGTAGCCGGTCAACTCCTCGATTATCTCTGGGGTATAGACTTCCAGCCATGGCGTCCGCATAAAGATGGCGAAGTCGGTCAACCAGCCTTGCTGCCGCGGCTGGGTCCACGCCTGTTCGCAGCGGCGGAAGTACTTCTTCATCGGCTCGGCGGCTTCTCGGAACATCCGCTCGTTCCAGTCGTCGAAGAGCGCGTCTACGTTCACGTCCGGGTTCCACCAGATCCGGGCGGTCAGATACAGCCGTGGGGCGTCCAGGCCCCAGTTGGGGTAGATCTCCGCAACAATGCCCTTGAGGTTATGTTGGACGGCATGCTGCACCGTCTCTTGGATAAGGTGGGTGTAGATGCGCGGGAAGACATTGCCCATGCCGTAAGCGTAATCATACTGTGCGATCTGATCAACGCGGCTGCCCCACGCTTCGATTAGCTCGCGTGCGGCTCGGCGCATCTGTGGCTCGTAAGTGTCGGCGATAGTGAAGGTGATATAGGGCAGGATGCTGCGATCTAGCTCGATGTCGTCGGGCGGAGCCACATAGACGCTGTAGGCCAGGCCGCCGATAAGCTTGTCCGGGTGGGTCGTTTCGAGGTCCTTGGCGATCTGGTTCAGCCATGGGAAATATAGGTCCGAGTACATCGAGGGGTAGCCTCCCCACTTCTTATCCGGGCGCACCTTCGCCTGACAGTTCGGGCACTCACAGAAGGCTTTGCCGTCAGCGGGGGCGAAGGAGTACGATTCGATGTCGGGGTGCCCGGCCCAAAACTCGCGGGCCACCTCAGCCGCTGCCTCTGCTGCTTCCATACTGGTCATGCACGGCCAGATCATGCCGCTCCCACGCGGGTAGCGCGACCGCTGGCCGCCGCGCAGTGCAAAGTACTCGGGGTGCTTATCGTAGAAGCGGTCAGGATCGAAGACCTTGTGCAGGTTGTGGCTGGCGCCCTGGTAGCGTCGCTTGACACGCATGCGTAGCGACCATGTGCCCCCGCCGGGCGCGTAAGTCTCCCCGGCCCAGTGGCGGGAGAGGATGACCGGTTCCTCGGTACGCTGCACCGGGCTGATAACAATCCGCTCCTGGTGGGGAATATCTTCGCCCAACGGGCCGGGGAGCAGCCAGCGCACGCCGACATAATCCTCCAGGAACTGGCAGACGGCCCAGTAGGTGGACCAGTTCCGGGCGCCGGCGAGGAAGACGCGATGCGGCTCAACCACGATCATAAAGCCGTCGCGGTCAATGTTGGCCAACTCTTCTCCCAGCACTTGCTGGGTGATCTGGCAGCTTCCCACGTAGAGGGGGAATTTGTCCGTTGCAAGGGAGAAGTCGCCCTCGGCGACGGTGGCGAATTCTTGTCCCGTGGACTTCTTGAGGTATTCGGCCAGCTCCTTGTAGGCCTGTGCTTCGGATCCTCCCGCCTCCGGGTTGTAGACAATCGTCGCCTGCCGATCGCCGTCCAGTACCGGGAAATCAGCAGCGCTTGCCAGTGCTGCAACGCCGATCAGACATAGGATACTCGTCGCAATGGCTCGCATATTCTCTCCTCGCCGAATGAGACAGACCCAAAGGCCAGCGCGGAATCACTACTCCAGAATGACCCCGCGCTGGTTACCGGGGTCGGCGTAGCTATCGGCGCGAGTCGTCGCCTTGACTGCTTACGATGCTGCGCACTACGTTCAGCCGCAGCTATCGCTCGCAGTCGAGGGCAGCGTCGCCCATGTTCCCGTAGATGTTGTCGTACAGGTCGTCAGTGCTGCCGGCCACGAGCGCGAGCCTGCTAGCGATGTTATTCAACTGGGCACGCATATCCCGATGGTTGTCTATTGCGCCCTGCATCGGCACGAATTGACCACAGCAATACGACGGAGAGATAGCCGCCGGGTTGAGATGGTAATCACGCCAGCCAGTGGCTCCGACTGCCGCCTCCTCGCCCTGTTCCAGAACGGCCAGCCGGTCGGCGAGGTCCCACACATCGTCCTGGAGGTAGTCCACGTCGTTGCGCAGATCAGCAAGCTCGTTGGTGAACTCCGAAATCAACTCCTGCACTATCGCACGGACCTCATCGTACTGAACGGGACCCGTCTTGGGCGCCTCCTCGGTCTGTGCGAATACCGGGACTGCCAGTAGAATGATCAGGCCCGCTACCGCTGCGCAGACATACTTGAGCATGGTGCTCATCCTCCTTGTTTTGAAGTAGCCGAAGTTGCTAAGGCCATATTGTGTCTCGGACGGCTCAGAAAGCAGTACTGCGCGAGGCTGCCGGGCGTATGGCTACTCCAGAATCGCCCAGCCCTGGTTATTCAGAGCACGGTGGGAGCGGGCGTTGGCCTCGCGGTGCCAGGTCGAGACTTCGCCTTCGCCGCCCACGACGTTGCGTACCACGTTCATCCGTAGCATCGCCCCGGAGGTCGGCACAACCAAGAGCTCTCGTAGCGGTACACGTAGCTCCACCGTCCACCGGTCTGCATAGACCTTCGTCGCCCACTGACAAGCGAAATCGCGGGCCATGCGGTCTTTGGTTTCTTTGCCGGTCCCGTCATCCCACTGATCAAACAGTGCCCCAAGGGGGTTGATGACGAACTGGGCGCAGGTCTCTGGCCTATCTGCCGCCCGCAGGAAGATCTCCACGCTGTCATCCTCGTACGACTTGCCGTCGCGCTCGTCCGCCTTTGTCTCGGCCACCAGGGAACTGACGAATTGGCGGCACTCCACCGCCACATACAGGTTCTCCCCGTCGTGGGCGAGTTTCGCGGTGGTCTTGTAGGTCGCAGGCGTGGTTGATTCGGGGAGGACGAAGTCGCTCAATCTGTCCGCGCGCGACCAGGCCGCGTCATCCACGATGCCGTCGAGCTTGGGCGGCTGTTCCAGCCGCACCACACCCGCCACCCCGAGGGCCCATTGACGGATCTGCGCCACTGCCTCCTGGAACGCGGGTGAACCCCTGGCGCCGACCGCCTGCTCA
>CAYNMY010000036.1:0-10318 GCA_964398275.1 uncultured Armatimonadia bacterium
CGAGGGGGTGGCGGTAGGGGCGACGGGCCACGACACCCAGTTCGCGCCGTACGGCGCCGGGGTACGGTCGGGCGAGGCGTTGTTGAGCAGCGGTACGTGGGAGATTTTGCTGCTGCGCGTGGACAGTTTCACCCCGAACGAGTTTGGCTTCAACGAGGGTTTGATGTTCGAGTGCGATGCGCTGCCGGACTTGTGGAACCCGCAGTTGCTGATGATGGGCAGCGGGGTGCTGGAGTGGATTCGCGAGCAGTTCTTCGCTGCCGGGGAAAGCCGGGTCGCGACCTACGAGCTTATGATCGCCGCCGCCCGAGAGATTGGGGCCGGAGCAGACGGCATAACCGTGGTGCCGGCCTTCGTCTCCGATACCGGGCCGGCCAAGCAGTACCATACCCAGGGCACGATCCTGGGCTTGACGATGAATACCATTCCCGCCCAGATCTACCGCGCAGCGCTGGAGGGCCTCAGCTTCCAGATGCGCGCGGCGCTGGAGATTCTCCAGGAAGCGACCGGATTCACTGCGGAGGGCATCCGCGTGGTGGGGGGCGGGGCGCGCAATGAGCTGTGGAACCAGATCCGCGCCGACGTCAGCGGTCTGCCGGTCGTGACCACCTCCGAGCAGGAGGCGACGGTACTGGGCGCGGCCCTGTTCGCGCTAGTGGGGGCGGGAGTCTTTGCCGGGATTGACCAGGCGATGGCCGGCGTGGCGATGGACGAGACGCTTCATGAACCCTCCGCCGCAGCAGAAGCCTACGGGTCGCTCTATGAGCGCTATCAGCAGCTCCCGCCGGCGCTGCAGGATTTCTACGGCGACTAGAGGTGTCGCGTTCGTGTTGGTGAATATGGCCTCTCGGAGTTGGGCTGATACTTACGTAGGCAGCATACATTTGTCATAAGGAGACTTGCTATGTCAGATGCAGTACGTTTTGGAATCGTTGGTTTAGGTATGGGCCGCGGGCGGGCGCAGGCATGCACCACGACGCCCGGCGCGGAGCTGGTAGCCGTATGCGATATCTGGGAAGAGCGTGGTCGCGATGTGGAGGAGGCACTGGGAGTGCCGTGGATCGAGGATTATGATGAGATGCTGGCGCGCGATGATATTGATGTCATCGGCGTTTGGACGCCCAGCGGACTGCACTGTCCGTTCGCCGTGCGCGCGCTGGAAGCGGGCAAGCACGTCTGTATGACCAAGCCGATGGATATCCGGGTGGATATCTGCGACGCGGCGATCCAGGCCGCCGAGCAGCGGGGCCTGGTTTTGGCTGTAGACTTCGAGAGCCGCTACAATCCGGTCAATCACCAGATCCGCGACGCCATCCAGTCCGGAGTGATTGGCGACGTGATCTTCGGCGACCTGCGCATGAAGTGGTACCGTACCCAGGACTACTACGATTCGGGGATGCCCGAAGCCTGGCGCAGCCGGTTGGAGACCGAGGGAGGCTCCCTGGCCAACCAGGCCGTGCATTACCTCGACCTGCTCCAGTGGTGGCTGGGTTCGGTTACCGGGGTGATCGGCAACCGGGGTACATACGCTCACGACATCGAGACCGAAGACGCCAGCCTCAGCATGCTGGAATTCGCCTCCGGCGCCCGTGCCATGATTCTGACCACCACGTGCAGCTTCCCTGATCTGGGCTCGGCGATTGAGATAAGCGGCACGAATGGCACGATTGCCTGGAAGAACCAGGAGATCACCACCTTCGCGGCGGCGGCACCCCAGGAGGCCGGCGCCGCCGACGAGCCTGAGTACGTGCGTCCCGAGTACGGAGCGCAGCCTGATGAAGTCGAGCTTAACCCCGAGGACTTCAAGTCGCCCGCAGACCTGCCCGGTAACATCATTGAGGACATGGTCGCAGCGGTCCGCGACGGCAAGCCCGTGCAGTGCGACGGCCACGAGGGTCGCAAGACCGTGGCGATTATCGAGGCGGTCTACCAGTCCTCGGATATCGGACAATGGGTGAACCTCGGCTAGCTGAATGCTACATTTTTGGTAGGACAGGCGAGACGCCTGTCGTACCGAATGAGAGGGATGCACATGAGCCCGAGAGCTAAGTCCAAGAACATCAGAGTCGGCCTGGTTGGTTACGGCGGGGCGTTCAAAATGGGCCAGTATCATACAAACCAGATGAACCAGACGGGGGTACTGGATGTCGTGGCGGTCTGTGATATTGACCCCAAATGCCTGCGCCAGGCCCGTGCGGATTTCGGGTGCGAGATTCTGACCTTCCCGCGCATTGACAGGCTACTGGCCGCTGACGTCGTGGATATGTGCGTACTTATCACCCCACACAACACCCATGCCAGGCTGGCGCTGCAGTGCCTCAATGCCGGCAAGCATGTGGTACTCGAGAAGCCGATGTGCATTACCTATAACGAGGCCACCAGGATGCTCGCAGCGGCCCGGGAGCATAAGGTGATGCTCTCGGTCTTCCACAATCGGCGCTGGGACGGCGACTACCTGGCCATCAAGAAGTGCGTGGCCGATGGCCTGCTGGGCGACATCTTTCATATTGAAGCCTTCTGCGGGGGCTGGAGCAAGCCGCGCAAATGGTGGCGGGCGGACAAGAAGATATCGGGCGGCGAGTTCTACGACTGGGGCGGGCACTACGTGGACTGGGTCCTGGGACTGGTGCCCGACGCCAGGCTCGAGGGCGTTACTGGCTTTTTCCACCAGGACGTGGTCTGGAAGAACGTGACCAACGAGGACCAGGTCCAGGCGCTAGTCCGCTTCGATACCGGCTGCGTCGCCGACATCCAGGTTTCCAACGTGGCCTTTGTCAAGCGCCCCCGCTGGCGCATTCTGGGCACCAAAGGAGCCCTGGAGGACTGGGCTGGGGGCAGTTTCACCGTCTGCACCCAGGTCAAGGGCTATCCCGCCGAGATGGACGTTAAGTACCAGGAGGGCCAGGACCAGCAGTACTACCAGAACATCGCTGCCCACCTGACCAGGGGCGCCGAACTCATCGTCAAGCCCGAGCAAGCCGCCCGCGCCATTGCGGTAATCGAATACGCTGAGCGCTCCGCCAAGCAGGGCAAAACCCTCAAGCCCCCGTGTCCGTAGCAGACCGCTCTTGACATCGTGGGAGGGTGCCCCTCCCACAGTGTTACCCACGCGGCTATCCCGGATTGACCATCGTCCCGATGCCTGCGTCCGTGAACAGCTCCATCAGCAGTGCATGCAGGATGCGCCCGTCAATGAGGTGCGCATGGTCCACGCCGCCGCGCAGCGCCTGGACGCAGCTTTCCAGCTTGGGAATCATCCCCTCGCTGACTTTGCCCTCACCCAGCAGCGCCTCTGCTTCGCTGACGGTCAGCTCACAGACCAGCGTATCCGGGTCGCCGGGATCTGCGAGCAGGCCGCGCACATCGCTGAGCGTGACCAGCTTGCACGCGGGCAGGGCTGCCGCCAGCTCACCGGCGACTGTATCCGCGTTGATGTTGTAGCTCTGGCCCCCGGCATCCGCGCCAATCGAGGAGATCACCGGAATGTAGCCGGCATCGGTCAGCACATGGATGACCTCGGTATCAATCTTGATTATCTCCCCCACAAAGCCCAGGTTCCCCTGGGCGCTTTCCTTCTTGCAGCAGAGGATAATATTAGCGTCCTTGCCCGACAGGCCGACAGCGCGCCCGCCTGCGGCGTTGATTAAGGAGACAAACTGCGGGTTGACGTCACCGACCAGGACCATCTGCGCGATTTGCATAGTCTCCGCATCGGTTACGCGCAGGCCGCCCACGAATTTGGCTTCGATGCCCAGGCGATTCATCATCTCGCTGATCCGGTTGCCGCCGCCGTGGACGACGACCACCTCAATGCCCACGTAGCGCAGCAGCACCACGTCCTGGGCCACGCTGCGCTGCATTTCGGGGTCGGTCATCGCGGCGCCACCGTATTTGACCACTATGCTCTTACCCGCCCACTGTTGGATATAGGGGAGGGCCTCGATCAGGATCTCCGCGCGCTTCTGCAGTTCTTTCATCATTCGTCTCCCGCACCAATGTCGCTATCAATCGCCCTCTACGGCTACAAAGCCTATTGCAAAACGCAGATTTCGTCAAGCTACCAGGTGCAGTGAGGCTTGTTCGGAACTATCGAGGATGCAACGGAAGCGCCGAGAAGTCCATCTGCTCATTGACGGGATGAGAGCTAAGAGAAAATGCATTGCCCTTCTATCACATGCGCCAGTCTACCCATACAGTGACGGTCAATCGTCGTTGCTTTTCTTGGGTTTCTTGGGCCACGGACCCGGATAGCGTCCTTTGCATTTGTCTGTCGAACAACCCATCGTAATTGACTGGCCCGCTTTCACTACGGCCTTGCGAGCCTTGACGCGGCCCTCCACGAGTACTTCGCCCTCGTACACCTGGACCCAAGTCGCCACGCCGGTGGAACTGCTGGCGACAGTCACGCGGAACTTCGTGCCACGAACGGCAGCTACTACGCTGGGAGTTAGCACCTCGAACCGAGAACCTGAGGGCACTGTAACATCTACCGAACCGCAATTCTCGTCAGAAACCCACACCACGGTATAGAAGCCGCTGGTAGAGTGCATAGAGGCGAGCACAGCTATGGATACACCATCCTGTATATCAACCCGACTGCCGGCAGCGAACTCCAGTACCCCTCCTTCGACGAACTCGCCCAGGGCGACCTGCTCGCCATTGTGGCGCACCTCGCCGGTAGCAGCTACTTGCGACTTAGCTTTGCCGAGCAAGACTGCCTGCTTTTTCCCTGCGCGATGCCGGGGACAGCCGACGACAAACTGGACTTCGCTAGCCCGGCGGTAGCGACCGGCAAAGAACGCGCTGTAGCTATCCTCGCCTTCAGGATCGTTGGGACAGACGAAGACGTCTGCGTCCCCTGCATAGTCCTGCAGTGAAACAGGCAGCGCGGTCATGGGAGGGCCGTCATACTCAGCATAATACATCTGGGCCGCCAGGCCAATTTGGTGCAGATTCGAGAGGCAGCGGATTGTCCCTGCCGACTGCGAGCCATTAACGAACACGGGATACACAAAACTCGCCAGGACAGCTATTACGCCCGTTGCCGCTACCAGTTCACCAAGGGTGAATCCCAGCTCACTTCGCTTGGTCTTCATCATCTCACGCTCACCCTGACAGTTGACAGAGCCACTGCTGAGTGGGCGCAGACCTTCTCTTGAGAATGTTACCCCGCATTTCGACTACCTAAACCTCCAGTCCCGACTGGCTCTGGAATTGCGCCACTGATCTGTGACCTTCTCGGAAAAACGAGTGTAGCATTGATGCCAATATACGGCAAGCTATCCTTACTGCTAGTTGTTCTCCCTTCCTTAGAATCCTGAGAGTCCTGGCACAGCGGCGCCGAAGAGGCCCTTTGGTTTTTTTCAGAATAGGCCTTGACACGGGTGCGTATAATGAGTATACTAAGTATGAGTGCGACTGAGTCTCAATCTCATTTGACTATGGATAACCAAGAACTGGAAGCCGAAATATTCGAGCTCTTGCAGTACTCGGAGCTGCGTATCACGCCGCAGCGGCGGGCCGTTGTACGCCAAATGTTGGACATGCCTGCCCATTTCAGCGCTGACGACGTGTTGCTCGCTTTGCAGCGCAAGGATGCAAGAGCCTCCCGGGCAACCGTGTACCGATTGATTCCGGCGCTGGTGGAGGTCGGTGCACTGCGTGAGGTTGAGCACGGGTACGAACACAGTCACTATGAAGTAGCGCGGGCTCAGCCGCATCACGAGCACCTCATCTGCCACAGGTGCGGTCGGGTTATCGAGTTCGTGTGTCCGGCCATTGAAGGCGCAATAATCGGCGTCTGTCGCGAGCACCATTTCCGCCACTATCAGCACGGGCTGGAGATTACGGGTTTGTGCCAGCAGTGCCAGAAGGAGGTGAACGGTAACGGGTTGCAGACCAGCCAATAGAAAAAGAGCGCCCAGATGGATCTAGCCATCCAGGCGCCGGAGGAGATGTGGTAGCCACACCTCACCCACTAATAGGTTACCACTCTCCTCCTCAAAAGTCAAGCAGTCTCCGTATGGAGGCACCCGCCTTGCGGCGGGCAAATATCAAGAGGAGGAAAGTAGAATGTCCAGAGCATCACAGACTGGTAGTGAACATAGACAACTGAATAAGGGCTTCACGTTGATAGAGCTGTTGGTCGTCATTGCCATAATCGCGATACTGGCGGCCATACTGTTCCCAGTATTCGCGAAGGCCAAGTTGAAGGCTATGCAGACTGAATCGCTCAATAATCTGAAGCAGATAGGCACGGCGACGATGATCTATGTGTCCGACTACGATGACCACATGCCGATTCTACACGTGATGTTTCCCAGTTGGGTGGATACAACCGAAGACGATCCAGAGACGGACCCGTATTCGCCGATTGTAGTGCTGGAACCGTACACGCAGAATCGGCAGATCTTTGCCTGCAATGCAGCCGTGAATGGCGTTCCTAGCACCGGCCAGTGGCTACTCACCTATGCCTTCTACGGCATTGACCTGATGGAAAAGGCCTTCGGTTGGCCGCCCGATCCGGAATGGCCGCCGGGGCCGATGAAGCAGTGTATGTGGGAAGCGTATGATGGCCAGCTCACGACGAGGACCGAGTCCCACAGTTATGGGGATAACCCGTGCGAAAAGCAGATCGCTCGCGACGCAGTGCTGGTCACGGGTGATGACCCTGACACTGCGGAGGTAAGCTTCCCATTCACGGGGGCGATGAACTACCTCTACATGGACGGTCACGCCAAGGTGAAGCGCAGCACCGCAATGGGCGCCGCGTTCACGGCATACAGGTTCTAAAGGTACAGGGACGGGGGCCTCGGCTGCTGAGGCCCCCGTCCAATCCCTTTGTTCGCAGTAAATAGTCAAGTAGCGCCACACGTAAGATAAAGGAGATTGTCGAGATGAGAATGTCTCGTTACCTTGACATATTAGCGCTAACAATTGCTGTCACACTGGCCACAACAGCCCTGGGCTTTGGCCATGACTGGTATATCCAGGCGGTTGATTACCATCTGGCCCGGCCCGGCTCGACTTATCTGTACATGGGTTGGGGCCACAGCCTGCCGTTGGATGACCCGATTGACGCAGCCAAGATTGCTAAGCTTCAGGTTATTGATTCCAGTGGCAACAAAGCCGATATTCCGGTCGCAGAAGGACGCAGCTACCACTGTACACCAATCGAACTCGCCCAGCCGGGCATTTACACCATATCCGGCCAGTCTACTCCCGGATATTATTGCATGTACCTGGACAAGAACCAGCAGATGCATCACGCCGTTGCGCCACTCGACGAGATCAAGGATGCCCAGAGAGTAATAATGAGCGTCCTGGCGCATCAGTATCCCAAGACATATCTTAGCGTAGGTAAACTGGAGAACCTGGACGTGCCGGCGTTTGTGGGGGCCAAGCTCGAGATCATTCCGCAAGAGTATCCGGGTGCTCTGCACCAAGGGGACCGGCTTCGCTTTCAGGTGCTATATGAGGGCAGCCCAGTTCCTGAGGGCACTAGCTTTGATGCCACCTATTTGGGCTACTCCCCGGAAATGGAGGACTACCTGTTCACCAGCCGCCCGCTGCGCGACGGCTTCGGCGAGGTAGACTTGCCCAATGCGGGCGTATGGTACATTCGCGTTGTATACTCAGTTGACGCACCTGCGCAGCTCCAGACTAAGTGTCGTCAGATGTTTTACAACGCGACGCTGACGTTCCTGGTAAGGAAGAAAGCTAGGCCGGTGCCGGAATCGGCCCATCATTAATGGTATGTTTGCGGCAATCCAGCAGACGTGGAGCAGTTGAGGGGCGTTCTGAATAGTGTGCAACAGAACCAGCGGCGGGTGCGTGGAGCATGGCGTCGAGAGAGCCTTGTACCGTAAGGGCAGGGCTGCCTGGCCCATTCAATCCGAAGCGGAATGCTTGATAGCGAGGAACCAACTTGATTGTTTCATTGACAGAACTGGCGCCCGGACAATCCGGGATCGTTGCCTCATTGAACGGCGGCTGGGGGATGGTCCGACGGATGCAGGCTATGGGCATCCGGCCGGGAGTGCCGATCATCAAGACAACCAGTCAGCCGTTCCGGGGACCGGTCAGCGTTCAGGTAGGCAATACTGAAGTTGCGCTCGGCTTTGGGCTGGCCCGGCGGATTATGGTCGAGGTGCCCGGGTGAAAGACATCCTGTTGATGGGCAATCCCAACGTCGGCAAGAGCGTAGTCTTCTCCCGGCTCACCGGCACCGACGTGATCGTCTCCAACTACTCCGGTACTACCGTGGAGTTCACTCGCGGCCGCATGAAGCTCAATGGCGACGTCCTCGGCGTAATAGACGTCCCGGGTACGTACACCCTCGATCCCACTACCCCTGCTGAGCAAGTGGCTGCCGATATGCTCGCCGAAGGCGAAGTCATCGTCAACGTCGTGGACGCCACTAACCTCGAGCGTAACCTCAACCTCACTCTGCAACTGCTCAGTTCCGGTAAGCCGATGGTCGTCGCCCTGAATATGTGGGACGCGGCCGAGCACAAGGGCGTTCAGATTGACGTCGCCAGGCTCGAAAAGCTCCTGGGCGTGCCCGTCGTGCCCACGGTAGCACTCAGCGGCCGGGGTATTAAGCAGCTTGTGGCGCGATTCGCTGAAGCTGCGGCCGGCACGTGGACTTACGACGCGGAGCGGCATTGGTCCCAGATTGGCGAGATCGTGGATCAGGTCCAGGTCGTCACCCACCGCCATCACACGCTCCTGGAGAACCTCGCGGACCTCTCGCTCAAGCCCTGGACCGGCATCCCTCTGGCCCTAATTGTTGCTTACCTGGCCTTTACGATCATCAGGTTCATCGGCGAGGGACTAATCGGCTACGTATTCGAACCGCTGTTTGAGAATCTGTGGCGACCGTTGATGGCGGGGATGTCGGCGACGCTTGGCCCCGGCACCTTCTGGCACGAGCTGCTGATTGGCAGCCTGGTGGACGGCGAAATTGATTTCGTTGAGTCTCTAGGCATGCTGACCACTGGCCTATTCGTTCCTATTGGCATGGTCTTGCCCTACATTTTCGCCTTCTACCTGGTACTGGGTCTCATCGAGGATATCGGCTACCTGCCGCGGCTGGGGGTGCTGGTGGACACGATAATGCACCGCATGGGCCTGCACGGGCTGACCGTGATCCCGATGATGCTGGGGCTGGGCTGCAATGTGCCCGGGGCGCTCAGCACGCGCATTCTGGAAACCCGCCGCGAGCGCTTCATTGCCGCGACGCTAATGGCCATCTGTGTCCCCTGTATGGCGCAGATCGCTATGGTAGTAGGCCTGATGGGCCAGTCAGAAAACGTCACGCTCGGTCTGTTCGTGGTCTTCGGTACACTGGCCGTGCTGTGGGTGGTGCTTGCACTGATATTCAAGCGTGTGCTGCCCGGTGAGGCCCCCGAGATCTTTGTCGAGATACCGCCGTACCGCATGCCGTATGCTAAGGCCGTCGCTCAGAAGGTCTGGCTGCGTACCCGCCAGTTCATCACCGAAGCAGTCCCCTATGTTCTGCTGGGTATCTTCATCGTCAATGTGCTCTACGTTTTGCACATCATCCAGTTCCTGGGCAACCTACTATCGCCAGTAGTGACCAGGCTTTGGGGTCTGCCGGCAGAGGCGATTGCGGCGTTGCTGATTGGCTTTCTACGCAAGGACGTCGCCATCGGTATGCTCGCACCTCTGGGACTGACCCTCAAGCAGCTTATCATTGCCTGCACAGTACTGACGGTGTATTTCCCCTGCGCGGCCACCTTTGCCATTCTGTTGCGGGAGTTTGGCCTGCGCCGTATGGCCAAGGCCGCTCTCTTAATGACCGCAGTTGCCCTCGCCGTCGGCGCCCTGCTCAACGTGATATTGTAGGCGCTTACCGCGCCACCCCGCAGCCAAAAGTCTTTGCGGGCCTGTCCGCCCCGTAGGGGCGCTGCTTGCCGCGCCCCGCTCGTTTCTGCCACCTGCGTGCACGCACGCGGGCCAGCCTCGGCGAGGCTCGACAGGCCCCTCCGGGAGCTGCCTCGATGACAGCGTCAAAGCCACGACGAGTTCGACTAGGCTGCGGCAGCGGCGTGATTGCCGCAGTTGGTGCAGAGGATGCGGCAGTTGCTGATGTTGGCCGGGCCGTCTGGGTCAATGCGGTGGACACGCCAGCCGTCAGGTGCGTTTTCCCCCTCGCCGACCAAGCGCAGGAATTGGGTGCACCGGCCCTCGGCATCGCTGGTGTGGTCGCAGTCCGGGTCGGTACACTCGCACCGGTGCCCGCACGCCTGGAAGCCTTGGTGGATGACCGCATGAGGGAACGCTTGCTCCATCT
>CAYNMY010000037.1:0-10076 GCA_964398275.1 uncultured Armatimonadia bacterium
AGCCACCGATTCCGCAGCGGGCATTCCCAGGGAGCCGAAAACGGCGCGCGGCTCTCCGCCCATCGCCGCAATATCGCTTATCGCCGCGCAAGCCGCCCGCGTGCCGATCTGCTCGGCAGAAAGCCACTCTCGCCGGAAATGCCGGCCCTCCACGAAGGCATCGGTGGTGACCAGCAGGTACCGCTCGCCACCGGTCTCCAGCACCGCGGCGTCGTCACCGATGCCCACGACCACAGCTCCCCGTGGTTCACCAACGAAATCTGCGACTCTTGCTATGAAGCCAAACTCGCCCAGCTCATCCAACCGCACAGCCAACGCCCTCAATCTATCGTCTCGACCGCGGGGAGCGGATGGCCCAGGACTGCTTCGGCCTCGGCGCGGTCCGCAGCCAGGGCGGCAGACGGAGCGTAGCTGCTGGGCAGGACCTGGGGCAAGGCAGCAGCGGTAGAGTTGGCCCACTTCTGGGCCAGCTTGCGGGCACAGCACGCGCCGGCGTTCACGGCATCTTCGTGGTAAACCGTGATTAGCCGGTATGGGCCCACATACACGGTAGGTTGACCACGGATAGCGCCGACGTAAACTGGACCGGTGATGCCGTCGGAGAGGATGGCCGTGATCCGGGCATCAACAATCTCACAGCGGGTCGCTAACGGCAATCCCCCGCCATTGCCCGGGATCTCGAAGAACGCAACCGACCCGACTGCAACAACACCGGAGGCATCCGGCGGCCACCAACCGACGGTGGGCACTTCTTCGTAACTGCCGTAAATGATGATCTCCCCAGTTTCCTGCGCCCAGACGCTGGTAGCCCCTGCAATCAAAAGCACCAGAAATGCGGCAACGAGCAGGATACGCATCAGCACTTACCTCCTTAGAGACTTCTATGATAACTATTCTACGTCGGGAACACGGCCAAACCGGCGCTGCCGCTCGTTATACTCTTCAATGGCTTCGACGAGATGGTCGCCGGTAAAGTCAGGCCACAACACCGGCATCACCACGATCTCGGCGTAGGCAATTTCCCAGAGCAGGAAATTGCTGACGCGCATCTCGCCGCCGGGGCGCAACAGCAGGTCGGGGTCGGGTAGCTCCGGCGCGTAAAGGTGTGCACGCAAGGCCGCCTCGTCAATATCCTCGGGAGCAAGCTCGCCGTCCTGGACCCGTCCAGCCAGCGCCCGTACTGCGTCCACGATCTCGGCCCGGCCGCCGTAGTTGATAAGTAGGTTGAGCACCATCCCATCGTTGTCAACGGTGCGCGCTTCGGCCTCGGCCAGCGTCCGCTGAAGGAACTCCGGCAGCTCCCCATGCCGGCCTGAAGCAATAAAGCGGATGTCGCCACCGATCAGATCGTCGAGCTCTTCGCGCAGCGATTGTTCGATCAGGGTCATCAAGCCGCTGACCTCGTCACCCGGCCGCGCCCAGTTTTCCGCGCTGAAGGCATACAACGAAAGCGCCTGAACACCCAAATCGGCGCAGGCTCCGACCACGCAGTGGGTAGCTTTGCGGCCCTAAAAGTGCACCTCCAGGCGGCTGAGTCCGTGCTCCTGGGCCCAGCGGCCATTGCCATCCATTATTATGGCAATATGCGCGGGGACCTGGCAGTCCGGCGGCAGTTTGTCTTTCAGGTTGCTCGTGGACTGCGACAAGGGCTCGGCACACCTCCATGCCTGTCCTACCGGTTGCTAAGGTTAATCTGTCGGGCGACGACCAACCTTACTCGCCCCGGCCCTACTTGGCGCTGCTGGACGACCCGCAGTAGGCCGGCGGGCTGTCGGGACTTGGCCGGGGGCCCGGTTTCCTCAATCTGCACTATTTCCCAACCGGCATCTTCGAGCAACTCCCGGGCCCGCGCCGCGCTCTGGCCCACAGCATTGGCCGGCGCACAGCCCGGACTGCATTCCTGTGTCTCGCTCCGCATGGTACAAAGCCCTGAGCGATTAGGCCTCACGCTCTTCTTTCTCTCTCTCGGCTTGGATGAGTTTTGCTTCCTTCAAATCTATCTTGGCCTTGTGCCCATGTTTTGCCAGCAAGTGGAGGAGGTTACCCCCATTGAGCAAGGTAAGGGGCTTCCCTCTTGCGAATTCGTAGGCGTCCGGACCATAGTCAGCGGTGGTCACTAATATGCCCTTCATCGCGCCTTCGTTCATCACAGTACCCCAAAGGTCGCGTACAGCCGACACCCCCACTACGTTCGTGTAGCGCTTTGCTTGGATTACAGTCTTTCCTCCCCGAATCGGGTCAGGGTCAAACGCAACCGCGTCTACCCCGCCGTCGCGGCTTGCCTGAGTCACCTTCACCTCGCCTCCGCCTTGGGAGAATTCACTTTCGAAAAGCTCCCGAATCAGGTGCTCGAAATCCTCCCAGTCCATCGCCGCGAGGTTGTAGCCCTCGTCGAGTTCGTCGGCCACATCGTAGGAATACACAAACCTACTATCCTCACGGCTTATGGTCAGTACGGGCGCGACGGGCGTGAGGCTATGCAACTTTGAACTTCCCACTCCTTTTAGATGCCTGAAACATTCCTTCGGGTCAGCCTCACCAAGGTCTATTGAAAGGAATTCCTCTCGCGTTGTCTGCAGTGACATGATGCACGCGGTCTCCTGCTTACCGGTAGCTTTGTCCGCGAAAGTCACCCAACCGTTGAAAACAACTGACGCCAGTGCCTCTACTGCGTCAGCGTCGTAGAGCTCGTGCACGGTGCGGAGCGCAACCTGATACAAGAGACTGTCATACAGCCGCGTGATGGCCGTATCCGACAAATGCTTATCGGAGAGCTCGTCGCGCGTGTGGACATACTTGACTTCTTTCAATGTCGGGAGATCCTCTCGGCGGGGCAGAGAGTACTCCACGATCAAGGTCTCAGATGGCGGAATGTATTCAACTTTGAATTCCTGAGGAAATCTGTCTCGGTATTCGGAGCTGGCGAGCACTATCTGACAGTACTCCTCGACCGCCGTTGGCGAACACACAAAGTATTCATCCTTCACCTTGTCTATGGCAGCGTTGGCGGCGGCCTGGTTTCGTTGGAACTCGGCGTTTTCTTGTTCCCACGTTTTGAGCCGAGCCGCGTACTCCGCGTCTATGGCAGCATTGCGGGCTGCCTGTTTTCGTCGGAACTCGGCATTTTCTTGTTCGCACGTTTTGAGCCGAGCGCTGTATTCCGCTTGTTGAGCCTCGATGCGTTCCGCATGTTCAGCCCGCTGTTTTTCCAGACTCGCGTGGGCGGTGCTGACCATTTGCTCCCACGCCGCATGGTCTCGCTCGTAAGCTTTCTGAGCTTCTACAATCTTCCTTTGCCGCCTGGACCGGCTAAACCTGTCAATAACACCAAACCGCTGAAGCCTTAGGTACTTGGAAGCACCTCTTCGTGGTTCGAGGGGCATCGATGGCTGTTGATGTGCCGGTACTGGTTTGGGCTTGACGGGTTTAGGTGTGGCCTTGACCGGCTCAGGTTTGGGCTTGACCGGCCTAGATGTAGGAAATGGCGAGTTGTCCTTGAGATCCTCCCACACTATCACATGACTAACGCCCAGCGCCAGTTGAAGTGTGGATTCTACGGCCTCTATGCCCTCCTCTGCTTCGCGTGTCCTCTGTGTGGCTTCGTCGATATTGGCTTGCTTATCAGCAGCCTTGGCCTCTCGCTCCTTTTCCACTTGGTCAATCTTGGCTTGCTTATCAGCAGCCTTGGCCTCTCGCTCCTTTTCCACTTTGAGCTGTCTCTGCCACTGTTCCTCCCAGGTAACTTGTTGTTGTCTAGCCTTAGCAGAAACGATGTCTGGGTCCCTGCCGGAAATGACCTTACGCTTGTTAAGCCCCTCGTGAACCACTTCTTTGTAAAACATATCGGTCACCCCGTACTTTCAACGCATAAAGACGGGCTACGGCAGGCCCGCGGGCCGGCGCCTCACTCATATCTCCCGGATTTCGGCGATCTTGGCTTCGAGGATCTCGTCAGCCTTTTCGATGAACTCGTCGGTCATCTCCTGGACTTCCTGCTTGCCCCGCCGCACTTCATCCTCCGAGAGTCCCTCGTTTTTCTCCATCTTCTCGATGCCGGCGTTGACGTCGCGGCGGATGTTGCGGATATTCACCCGAGTCTCCTCCGCCATCTTCTGGGCAACCTTGACCAGTTCTTCGCGGCGCTCTTCGGTCAGCGTAGGAATAGCCAGGCGAATGACCGTGCCGTCACTGCTCGGTGTCAGTCCGATATCGGAAGTCAGTATCGCTTTCTCAATCTCCGCGAGGCTAGACTTGTCCCAGGGGGTAATGACGATGAGGCGTGGCTCAGGCACTGAGATGGTAGCGAGCTGGTTGATCGGCAGCTTCGCGCCGTAGTAGTCAACTCTAACAGGATTGAGGACAGTCGGTGAGGCGCGGCCGGTGCGGATACTGGCTAACTGCTCCTCAGCAACCTCCACAGCCAACTCCATCTCCTGCTTGTGCGCCGCGATCAATCTGTCCATAAGATCATCTCCTCGGGCCAGAATGGTCAATCCGCCAGCTCAGTCGCCCTCCTGCTCGTCAGCAAAGACTGTCTGACAGTCAGCCACATAGCTACCGATCGTCTCGCCGTCCAGGGCACGCTGAATGTTGCCGGGGCTGCTGAGGTTGCAGATGACTATGGGCAACTGATTGTCCATGCTCAGGGAGATGGCCGTGGCATCCATCACCTTCAGGCCCTGGCTGAGCACATCCAGGTAGCTGATACTGGCAAAGAGGCGGGCGTCATCGTGCTCCTGGGGGTCTTTATCCTAGACGCCGTCAACATCGGTGGCCTTGATTACGACATCGGCGCCGATTTCGGCAGCCCGGAGCACAGCAGCGGTATCGGTGGTGAAGAAGGGGTTGCCGGTGCCGCAGGCAAAGATCACTACCCGCCCTTTCTCCAGGTGGCGAATCGCGCGCCGGCGGATGAACGGCTCAGCGATCTGACGCATTTCAATGGCGCTCTGTACCCGCGTCTCCACATCCAGGCGTTCCAGAGCGTCCTGCAGGGCCAGGGAGTTAACGACGGTGGCGATCATACCGGCGTAATCGGCAGTGGCGCGGTCCATGCCCAATTCCGCGGCGGCCAGGCCGCGCCAGATATTTCCCGCCCCTACCACCACGGCCACCTGGCGATCGTACTCAACGCAGCGCCCGATCTCTTGGGCAATACTCTGTACCGTCGCCCAGTCGATCCCGAAACTGGCTGGGCCGCTGAAGGACTGACCGCTGAGCTTCAGCAAGGCCCGCTGGCATTTCGTGCGAGGACTGCGGGTTGGGTTCAATCCAACTCCTCTCCGACCTGATAGCGGACGAAGCGGCGGACCAGGATCTTCTCGGCCATCTTGGCCACCAGGTCATTGAGCAAGTCTGCAATGGTGGTGCTGTCGTCGCGGATATAGGGCTGATTCATCAGACAGTTCTGCTCATAGAACTTTTTCAGCCGGCCTTCGACCATCTGCGCCACAATGTGGTCGGGCTTGCCCTCGACGTGGGCCTGCTCGGTGAGAATCTCGCGCTCACGAGCCACGGCTTCTTCGGGCACGTCCTCCGGCGCCACCCAGCTCGGCTGGAGGGCCGCCACCTGCATAGCGACATTCTTAGCAAAGTCCTGAAAATCCTCGGTGCGGGCCACGAAGTCGGTCTCGCAGTTGACCTCGACCAGCACACCGACCTGGGCGCCGCTGTGGATGTAGGCAAATACGATTCCCTCAGTGGCCTGTCTGGCATGGCGCTTGGCCGCGATCTGTACGCCTCTTTTGCGCAAGATGGCGACGGCTTCGTCGAAGTCACCATCCGCTTCGACCAGAGCCGCCTTGCAGTCCATTATGCCGGCTCCGGTCTGTTGGCGTAGTCTCTTGACATCTTCGGTGGAAACAGCCATCAAAAGATCCTCCTGCTTATGCTGCCACGTGGGTTATTCGGGTGCTGATTCGCCCGCTTCCTCTGGTTTTTCATCCTCGGGCAATATAACGAACTGTTCCTCGAGGAGGTCCTCTTCGTCGGCAAAGACCTCGGCAGGCCGGTACGGTATGACCTCTTCCTCCTCGAGTGCCTTGGCGGCGATAGCGTCCTGCTCAGCGATGCTGGCTTCATACGCGCCGCGGCCCTCGATGACGGCGTCGGCCATCTTGGTGGTAACCAGCCGAATCGCGCGAATAGCATCATCGTTGCCGGAAATCACGTAGTCAATCGGATCGGGGTCGCAATTGGTGTCTACCAGCGCGATGACCGGCAGGCCGAGCTTGTGAGCCTCGGCGACGGCCAGCTCCTCGCGACCGACATCAACGACGAAGACCGCGTCCGGAGCCTCCGGCATGTTGCGGATGCCGCCCAAGCTGATCAGGAGCTTCTCTTTCTCGCGCTGTCGGGAGAGCGCTTCTTTCTTGGTCAGTCGCCGCCACTGGCCGGATTCTTCGGCGGCAATAAGCTCTTCCAGATAGCGAACGCGCTGGCGAATGGTGGAGAAGTTGGTCAGCATACCCCCGAGCCAGCGCTTATTGACATGAGGCATGCCACAGCGCTCGGCCTGCTCCTCAATGGTGTCCTGGCACTGCCGCTTGGTGCCGACAAACAGCAGTATGCCGCCCTGCTCGGCGAGGTCCCGCACGAACTGGTAGGCCTCCTCGAGCAGACGCAGAGTCTGGTGGAGATCAATGATGTAGATGTCGTTGCGCGAGTGGTAGATGTACCTGCGCATCTTGGGGTTCCAGCGGCGGGTGGGGTGACCAAAGTGTACCCCCGCCTCCAGAAGGTCCTTCATAGTTGCCAGTGCCACAGTGTTGTCTCCATTCTTCGGTTCGCCGGAGCGAGGAGAGAGTCTAGGCGCACCGCACCGGTTGGCAGGCCGTGAGCGCTGCCCAACACGGTTAACGCTAGGATTTCGCTGATGAAGACGGCACTTTGGGTGAGACGCACATACGCACCGGCGCTGCCAGCCGCTTGCTACAGATCTCCTCGCTAGAAGCAAGCCGGACAAGCAGCGGCCGTGCCCTCCACTCAGCGCTTACGTCAGCATGCACAGAATAGCAGAAAAGCCGCGCATCGTCAAGCCGTGGTCGCGAACGTGCGAGCGACGGGCGGCCTGACGCACCTGCGCGATCTTGGGCGGAACCGAACTTTACACCGCCTTGCTTTGTTATATATAATAACGACCTGAGTATCGAGCCTGCCGTGTGGCCCTCAGCCCGCGGCAGCAATCTGTGAGGAGAAGGTGATTCGATGCACAAGTGGAGCGTAGTTGCGTTGATCTGTTCGATGCTGTTGGTGGCCGTTGTCTTCGCCGACCAGGAGCCCGAGGCAGGGAGGGCCGGACCTGACCTTCTCTACACACCCGAGTCCGGCTCGAGTATGGCCTACCAGATGAGAATGGACCTGCTGGACGTCTTTCTCCAGGACAACCCAATGGGCATGACCGGAGAGGTAGCGGCCAAGGTCCGGGTTGAGTTTGCTCAGTCGCCCGAACAAGCCCAAGCGACCAAAGCAACCCTGACGCTCACCGACATGCAAGCCCAGATGTTCGGGGAAGAACGCAGCGCGCCGGGGCCCCAGATAGTCACGCTGACAGTTGATGAGCACGCCCGGGTGCAGGCGCACGAAATCATACAGAGGATACCTCCCGGGCATTTGTCGTCGGGCGCGGACGCCCTCACCGCCCTGGCCGCATTCAGCATGCTGCCCCTGCTGCCCCTGGAGGTACCGGCACCAGACCAGACATGGGAGTCGCAACTGCTTATCAGTTTGCCGGGCGGCGGGCAGATCCGGTTCACGATGCGCAGCCGACTGGTCAGCTCTACGGCCGAAGAGATCATCATCGAGTCAACGGGCCAGGGTACGCTGCCCGAGGTCCAGACCTTCAACCCGATGATGCCCGGCGAGCAGATGACGGTAGCCACCGCCCAGGTGACCGTTGCCAAACTAACCCACACGTGTGATCCGCAGACGCTGGTAGTGCGGCAAGCCGAGGGCGCAGGCAGCATCAAGTTCGACGGCGTCACCGCGGACTATACCTTGCCGCTGACGGTGAAAATGAAGTTCAAGCTGACCCCGCCAGCTAAGTAGGCTGATCCCACTAAGCTTGGTGTTGACGCCCGGCGCTTGGGCAACAGGGAATAGACAACAAACCGCCGATACGATGATTAGCGCATCGTGTCGGCGGCTTCTTGCTCGTGAGTCGCAAAGCCGATTCGCGTGGGGCCAGGCGCCGCTCAGTCTACCTGGGGAGTGGCCACCGTCTCTTCGGACGGGGCTGCGGGTGCATCCTCCGCGGGCGCTTCAGAAGTCTCTAGAGGCGAGGGTGCCGACGCCTCGCCCTCCCGGGCTTCTTCCTCTTCCGTCTCGGTAGTCACCGCCGCCTCGGGCTGCTCAGCGCCGGTGCCCTCGGTTGCCGCGGCCCCGGCCTCTTCCGCCGCCGGCTGCGCTACGCCAGCCTCCTCCCCCGATGACGTCTCGCCTTCTGTGGACGCCGGGGTGGCGATGTGGTCAGCGGGGAGTTCGGTAGCTCCTTCCTCGGTCTCACGGCCCTGCACGACCAGGAAGTAGAGTGCCACCACAATCGCTACCACCAAAATGAGTACCACAACTACCACAGCAGGGCTAACCTGTTGTTCCATCTATATCCCTCCCATTAAGCACACGGACGGCCGTCATCCTCCCGCCGGCGGATATGCCCTGGAGACCGCCGACCGGTTCACTGAGAGCTCCCCAGCTGCCTTCCCAACTGCTCCCTGCACAAGCCAGTTCGTCAGAGAGCCCAGTCAGACCTCCTCGCGCCCGGCCAGTATAGCATAAATTCTCGGCGGGGCGAAAAACTCCTGCCCGCTGCAGCGATTCGTCTCCCGCCAAGTTCAGGTTCTCACACTCACATTGGGGATTGTGGGCCGGGCAATTCGATGAGCTGCCCGGCGTATCCGTCGAAACGCGACGAACAGGTGAAGAACAATATCTGCCGGGCCCGGGCGAAGTCGGCCAGCAGCTCGAGCGTGGCGGCGGCGCGCTGCGGGTCGAAGTTAACCAGGGGGTCATCGAGCAGCAGCGGCGGGCCCTCATCGGGCCAGAGCAGCTCGGTGAGCGCCAGCCGCGCCGCGAGGTAGAGCTGTTCTCCGGTGGCACAACTGAGATCACCAGGCTCCGCCTCCTCCCCTTTCTCCGCCGAGTATACCACCGGCGCAAGGCTATCGCTGTCCACTCGCACTGCGTCATAACGCCCCTGGGTGATGATCTTGAGCAGCTCGACGACGCGGGGCTCGAGGGCGTCGGTAGTGCGCCCCAGAGTCTCGTGGTAGGCCTCGGCGAGCACCTCCCTGGTAAGCTGGTAGACCGCCTCCTTATGGCGCAGGCGGCTTTGCCGCTCCTGCGCGGCGTTGAGCTGCTCCTGCGTGCGCAGTTCCTCTTCCACGTCATACTCCGAGTGATTGATGATAAAGCCCGCCTCTTTTCGCTCGTCGTCCCGGGCCTCTCGGCGCTGTTTATCGCCCTCAAGTTGGCGGCGTAGCTCCTCGATCTTCATCGTATCAAGGTCAATGTGAGCCAGGTCAGGCGACTCGAGTTGCCGCTGGATCGTGCCGCGATCCATCTCCAACTGAGCGAGTTCTTCCTTGAGATCCTCAAGCGCATCGGATTGCAGGACGCCGCGCAGTTGCGCCTGCTTTCGCTCGAGTCTATTGGCCGGTTCCAGAAGCGAGTGGAGCTCCCCGATGGTTTTCACGCCGGCTGTAGTCAGCAGACTGGCAAGCTCCTCCCGCAGTTGCGGCAGGTTCGTCCGCTCAGCAGCCAGGTCGCTCTCGATTTCAGTACGCTGCGCGAGCAGCGCTGCGTCGGCTTGCCGCACCCGGCTGAGCAGGCCAATGACGGCGAGCAAAACACCGCTCCCCGCCAGGATCAGCCACCACAGCGACGAGAAGAGCGCACCGACGACACCGGCAACGACCAAGACGCCCCCCGCAATTACTGCCGGACGCGCCCAACGCGGGGCTTTGGCCTCGGCCAGCACCTCATCAGTTTGCCGCAACCTCCGCTCAAGCTCAGCGACTTCCTCCTGCACCTCAGCCTGACCGTCCTGAAGCTGCACCGCCTTATTCAGTAGCTCACGG
>CAYNMY010000038.1:0-9964 GCA_964398275.1 uncultured Armatimonadia bacterium
GGTGAAGGTGGGAAGCGTCGAGCATCCCATGATGGAGGGGCACTGGATCGAGTGGATCGCCCTGGACACGGAGAACGGCGTCCTGCGTAAGTTCCTGAACCCCGGGGAGAAGCCGGTGGCCGCGATAAGGCTGGTCCTGCGCGAGACCGGGCTGCTGCAGGACTTACCGGCGCGGATGCCCCCAGCGATGATGCCGGCGCTGGTTGGCCTGCTGGACTCCTTAGGCGAGGCGGAAGAAGCCCTTAATCGGGTGATAGGAAGACATCTGTCGCTTGAGCAGGCGCTCAGCGTTGTGGAGATGAGCAGCCGGCCAGCGGTGGCACCCGACCGCGGCGGAATTCAGGTGATGGTTGCCCACGACGTTCGCGGCCGGGAGTTTGAGGTGGTGTATCTGGTGGGGCTTAGTGAGGATACTTTCCCGGCGCCAGCGGTTGTCTCGCGCCTGCTGCCCGACCGGACGGTTGAGGCTTTGCGCGAGCGAGTCCATGCGCACCTGGGTATCCCCACCGCGACTTTGACCTTTGCTGGTTGGGGTGAAGCGGCTGGTGAGGCGCTCGCCGAGGAGGTGCGGCTGTTCTATACCTGTCTCAGCCGCGCTCGGCGCCGGCTTATGCTCACTTGTCACATGGAGAAGGACGGCGGCAAGGTCGGCCCGTCGGAGTTTCTGGTCTCGGCGTTGCCCGAGGACTTCGTCCTGGGGCCTACTGCGCAGCAGCGTGAGGCTGACTTTGAGTGCGTCTTTTCCGGGCTGGTACCGCAGGTTCCAGGCGGGCGCACGACACACCAGGGCTGTCCGGTCGTGCCGTGTGCCGGGCGGCCTATGTTGGCGCAGGAGGGACCGGCTCCTCGGGAAGAAGCGGTGCCGCAGCCTGAGTTTAGCGGCGCGCCGATTCTCGCCGAGCTCGCCCCCGACTGGCCGCTCAGCGCCAGTTCGCTCAGGTCCTACCTGCGCTGCCCGCGCCAGTTCTTTCTTGAGAAGTTGCTCGGGCTGGTCGGTGAGGACCCCGGCATTTTCCTATACGGTACGATCGTTCACGAGATAATGGCGGAATTGAACAAGCTGTCGCCCGGAGTGAGAAGCCGGGAGGGGGCGCTTGATATTCTTGCGGCGGCGTTCGCCCGGCATCAGGACGAGTTCGACTCGCCGTACTCCTACCGCGTTCACTACCAGCGCGCGCAACGGGCGCTGGAAATCTACGCGGCGACGGAGTTCTTCCCCGAGGAGTCGCTCGCTCAGGAGCAGTGGTTTGACATCGAACTGACCGACGACAGCGGGCAGGCTCATCGGTTCCGGGGTCGTATTGATCAGGTAATCGCCGCGGGCGATGCGGTTGCGGTGATTGATTACAAGAGCGGCAAAGTTGCTGCAGGGGCCGCGCTGCGCCGAAGCTTCTGCTACCGTCCCGGCGAGAGGTACGCAGAACCCGATCACGCAGACTACCAGCTCCCGCTGTACGCGTTCGGGTGGGAGGCAGAGGGGCAAGGGCGGGTCATCCGGGTATGTCTCCAGAGCCTGGCTCCTGAGGCCAGTCCTCCCTGCCGCCGCTCGTGCGTGGAGTTGGTACCGGATGCCGAGCCAGGGGGAGATGCGACCTTCACCCGCCACGAACTGGAGCAGATCGCTGCCCAACTGGCGGCTTTGGCTCGACAAGTAAAGCAGCAGCCCTGGTTCGAGGGCTATCCTCCCAAGGAGGGCTGCGCCCCGAGTTTCGGTGCCTGTCCATACGTGCTGATTTGCAGCGAGGCGGAGCCGAGCTGATTATGCGATACGAGTACGAACCCAGTACGGAGCAGAGAGCGATCATCGAGGAGCCGCGCCTGGATATACCCTTGAAGGTAGTGGCGGGAGCTGGGTCGGGGAAGACCTTCGTGCTGGCGCACCGCTTCGTCTGGCTGGTGCTCAACAATGAACAGATCAAGCCCGAGCGCATACTTACGCTGACTTTCACCAACAACGCGGCGGCCGAAATGAAGCTGCGCATCAAGCGGCTGCTGCGGCTTAACGAAGTTGCCTTCACGGGGGAGTTGTGGGTGCATACCTTCCACAGCTTTGCCGTGCGCCTGCTGCGCGAGTGCAGCTACCAGGTGGGCCTCTCGCCCGAGCCCCAACTCCTGACCGAGCTGCAACAGCGGCTCGAGTTCGAGCAGCTCGTGGCGGATGTCTTCGCGGGAGATTTTGCCCCGGCTCACGCTTTGCATCCCGACCGGCTCGCGGAGATGGGCTTTTCCCGCCCGAACGCTCTGCGCGATCTTCTGGTGCAGCTCATCACCTATGCCAGGAGTAATGGCCTTAACCCCGACGAATTCCGTGAGCAGGCGCTGGCGCTATCGGCACGCTTCTGGGCGGCGCTGCCCACTGTGCAGGAGGTTGGGTGCCTGGAGAATGCGAAAGCGCTTGCCCCCGACTTGCAGCGGCGCCTGGCAGGCATATTCTCGCCGGAAGACCGCGCCCAGGCACCGGCAAATGAGAGCGGCGCGACGCTGGAGTTGCGCCGGCTTTATTATGCCGACTTGAAGCAGACGGTGCATCCGGACCTCGACGAACGGTTGGCTCAGGAGCAGGAAATCGAGCGCACAATCCTGGCTGCTGCCGAAGCGGCGTGCAGTCTTTATCAGCAGCGGCTGGCCGAGCGTGACGGTATTGATTTCGCCGACCAGATAAACAAGGCGGCGGACTTGTTGGACAATTACTTGGATATTCGCGACCGCTACCGGCAGAGGTTCCAGTACCTGCTGGTGGACGAGTTCCAGGATACCTCGCGCGCGCAGATGGCGATGGTCCAGGCGTTGGCGCAGCCCACCCAGCTTGAGGTCGAGCGCGCTGGTCAGCTCCGGCAGGTGGGCAGCTACCAGCGGCTTATGGTTGTCGGAGACCAGAAGCAGTCAATCTACGGCTGGCGCGACGCCCAGCCCGAGAACCTGGACAACCTGCTGCCATTCGGCGAGGGTGACCTGGTTGAAGGCACTCCGCTGTTCCGGCCGCTGACGGTTACGTACCGCATGGACCGGCAGCTTACGGTGTGCGCCAACGCCGCGGCGCAGCACGCCCGACCCGAGGACCCCGCGCTGACTAGCTCGCAGGAGTCGGCGGGCACAATCATTAGCGTGGTGCCGTTCACCGCCGGGGATGACGAAACAATACGTCATGCGCGGCGACGGGAGGCGGCGTATATTGCTGAGGAGATCCAGCAGCTTGTAGCTGACGAGGGCCAGTTTGAGTGGGGCGATATCTGCGTGCTGATGCGCAAGCGTGAGGCCTTCCGCTACCTCAAGAACGCTTTTGAAGAGCGCAAGATCCCCTACCAGGCGCTGGGCGGGGTGGGCTTTTTCGAGCATCCGCTGGCCTGCGATCTGCTCGCGTTTATGCGCGTGGTCAACGATCCCTTTGACGATCTGTCGCTGGTGCGGTTGCTGACTCGGCCGCCGGTGAGTATGAATGACCGCCAGTTATTCCTGCTGGTCAGTGTGCCCCGCAAGGCCGAAGCGGACGTCGCGACAGGAATGTCGCTCCTACCGAATCAAGGTAGTGTCCCACGCGAGGAGGAGCATACCGCGGGCAGCGGGCGGCGGCGGCCCGAGGGTCGCGCGATCATCACTGCTGTGGCCAAACTGGTTGCGGGCGAGGACAGTTGGCGTAGCTCGTCGGAGTGTGCCGAGCTGCCGGTCGGCCAGCTCCGCGAGCTATACGAACTCATCGGGCGGTTGCGCCGGGCCAGCTTGCTGCACCCCGCCCGCACGGTATTCGAGATGCTATTGGCGGCGATTCCCGAGGCGGGGATGACGCCTGCAGAGCGGGCGGCTGCACCCGCGGTCAAGGCAACTTTCACGGCAATTATCGAGGAGCTGAGCGGCGGTGGCGTCGCTACGGGCCTGGCGGAGCTCGTCCGGGCGGTTGACCTCTACGAAGGCGAGAGCGGCCTGGAATTGCCCGCCCCGGATATCCCCGTTCGTAATGCCGTGCAGGTTATGACGATCCACCGGGCCAAGGGCCTCGGCTTCCCGGCGGTGTTCGTGATGGCCTGGGATCCGCATGGGCTGAGGCGGGGCAGCACGGTGTACGATGAGTCCTGCGGGCTGGTGGGCTTCACCGTGGACGGCCAACGCTCCGCCAAGAGCATAGTCTGCAAGCTCTTCACCGGCCGGGACAAACAGTTGCAGGAAGAAGAGCGCCTCTGGTACGTCGCGCTCACCCGCGCTAAGCACTTGCTATGCGTCACGTATGCCGTGGGCAAAACCGGCGAAGTGGTCATCCCCTGGGGCGAGGACCTGGTCGGTGCGGTCGAAGAGTCCGGCGCAGAGCTGGCTGGACGGGTCACTCCTGGTCCGGGATACGGGCCGGGTGCTCCGCTGCTGCCCGCGCGGCTGCCTGAGGGTCTTGAGCTTCCACAGCGACCGGCCGTGATCCGCACCAGCTTCAGCGCGCTGCGCGATGTGCTCGCCTGTCCGCGGCGCTGGTGGATCAATCACAAGTGGCGGATCGAACAGATAGGGGAAGAAACTGGTCCAGCCACTGAGCTGGCGATCGGGACCTGCTTTCACGAGTACGTGGCGGCTCATTACCGCAGCAGATGTAGGCTGGATGACGCTTACCTGGAAGCGCTGTACGACACCGTGTTGGCCGAGGCTGAGGCGGATGACCTGGCCCGGTTGCACGAGTTGATTGCTGCGTTCCGGGCCAGTCCGTGGGCGGAGCTTGCCCCGCCCGGTCAGGACGTGGAGCGCCCGGTGCATCTGGTGCGGGAGGTTGGTGAGGCGATTGTCGCGGTGAGTGGCCGGCTGGACCTGGTCGTGGCGGAGCGTGCTCAGTTTGCCGATTTTAAGACCAATCGGCGTCTCGGTGAGCGTGAGTTGGAGGACTACGCACTCCAGATGCTGATATACCGGCAGGCGCTGGCCGCCGAGCAGGGCACCAGTGGTAACTGGGAGCCGGTGCTGGTGCATGTGACGCCGGAGGGCCTCAAAGAGGTGCCGCTGGACGAGGCGCTGCTGGCGTGCCAGGAGCAGCGTTTGGAGCAGGCTTTGGCCCGGCTTGTCGAACTCGAATCGGAGGGGCAGTGGCCGGATTGCCCGCCGGGAGCGCCTTGTGGGAGTTGCGACTACACAGCGTTATGTCACCGCGAAGGCGATGATTCCGACTGATCGCCACCAGGCTCAGGACACGTGCACGGGATCTGCCCACATTTCGGACAACCATCGGCGTACTTGCGGGTGGCGTCTTCCAGGTCAATTCCGGCGATGGAGGCGGTTGTGGCCAGCCAGGCCAGCACGTCGCTGAATTCTTCGGCAAGCTGCTTCTGATCGCGGCGGCGCAGGGCCTGGGCCAGCTCGCCGACCTCTTCGACGAACCACATGAACGTGGACGGCAGGCCGCGGCTGCTGTCCTTGTCGTAGTAGATACGCTCGATCAACTGTTGAAACTCGCGAATAGTCATATTGCCGACTACATTCTGCACAAGACGGGAGACTTCCTCCCGGCTGGTGGCGGCAGGAATCTTGACAGCGCCGGGCGAGCTTGGTATTCTCTTAGCTAGGGAGGGAGTGTGGGGCACGGGAGGTGGGATGGGCGATGTCCGACGACAAGTCTCGAGCAAAGGCGGCTGGTGAGGAACTAACTGGGCGCCAGCGGTGCATTCTTTCCGCGATCGTTCGCGAGCACGTGGCGACCAAGCGTCCGGTAGGAAGCAAAGCCCTGGCCAAATGCGAGGAGTTGTCGGTAAGCTCGGCGACGATTCGCAATGAGATGGCGGAGCTGGACCAGCGCGGCTATTTATATCAGCCCCACACCTCGGCGGGCCGGGTGCCTTCGGAGAAGGCGTACCGTTTCCACGTGAATCATCTGGCGGCGTACGAGAAGCTACCCCTTGATAAGCTGAGCTGGATTCACAGTCAATATCGGCGGGTCGAACCGGACGCTGACAAGATTTTGCGGCTGAGCACGAAACTGCTGGCGGACATTGTGAAGCACCCAGCGGTGGCGCTGGAACCGGGGCGGGGTGGCGACCGGCCAGTCGAGATCGAGGCCTGGCCGGTCAGTGCGCACACCGTCCGGCTCCTGTGTACTTACTCGGCGGGCCGGCGACAGGAGTTTGTGGTCCGCTCTGCGGAGAGCATTACTGTCGAGCAGGTCGAGCAATTAGCGGGGGCGATAAGGCATCGGCTCAGCACTGGCTCATCTACCCGGGCGCTGGATAGCCCGGCTGGTGGGACGGTGGGCGAGGCGGACATTCCTGCTGACCTGTTGCGCGCGGTGTGGCGGCAGCTTTGGGCTGGTGCGGGCAGCCGGGTCTACGTAGAGGGCACCGCTTACATCCTGGAGGCTCCGGAGTTTCAAGACTTGTCGCATCTGCAGGCGGTGGTCGAGACACTCGGCGAGCAGCGCGCGCTCCGTGAGCTGCTGAGTATGGCCGCAGAGGGTGCGGAATTGAGCGTGATAATCGGTTCGGAACATGCGATGCCCCGCTTGGAGCAGTGCAGCTCTGTACTGTCCACCTTTACGGGGCGCAGTGACCGCCGGGGCATTTTGGGGGTACTGGGGCCGATGCGAATGGAGTATGATGAGGTGATCCCGGCGGTGGAGTGCGTGGCGGAGCAGGCGGGGGCCGTTCTGGCCGGTGCTGAGACTGGTTAGTAAGGCTGCTTTTCACTGGCGATTGCGCCGCGCGACGAGTGGCTACCCACCTTGGCATGACCGGCTCTGGTGATGGTTCCTCACCAGATGTTTGTCGGTGGGACTGAGGCAGGCAGGAGGTTGACTGAGTGTTTGACGACAAGAAGCATGATGAATCGGCCGAAAGCGCAGGCCCCCTTCAGGAGGAGCTTGAGACGCGCATTGCTGAGCTGGAGCAGGAGCTTGCCGAGGCGGATGACCGCTACCTGCGCGCCGCCGCGGAGCTGCGCAACTACCGGCAACGTGTGGTCGGGCAGCACGCGCAGCAAATGCAATATGCTCATGAGGAGGTCGTGACGGCGCTGGTGCCGGTACTGGATCATTTAGAGCTGGCGCTGGAATCGGCCCGCAGCGGAGAGCAGTCGCCACAGGAAGTCCTGTCCGGTGTCGAGATGACATTTCGCCAGCTCCTTAGCGTGCTCGAGCAGTTTGGTCTGACGCGGCTCGCCACAGTCGGCGAGCAGTTTGATCCCCGGTTACACGAGGTTATTGAGCGCAGACCTGTCAAAGACGAGCAGATCGGCGCGGGCCAGATTGTCGAGGAGTTTCGACCGGGCTACAAGCTGCACGATCGGGTAGTGCGCCCGGCGGAGGTGTGTGTCTGCGTGAAGAGCGAGGGGTCCGACGAGGGCGGGGCGAGTCAGTAGGAAAAACTGCCCGGTGGCAAGGAAGGAATCCGCTGCCCGATGCCGAAAGTAGGGAGGTCCGTGTAGTCAGTTGAGGGGGCGTACCGCGCCGGGGCTGTTGTTGACAGGTGAGCAAAGGCCAAGCTATAATCCCAGTACTCGCGGTTTTGCGCGCATTTCTGAGAGCAGGTTGCCCGAGGAAGGGGCCGGTGACTATGCTGAGCAATGTCGAAGACTATGCCAAGATCCGAGTGATCGGAGTTGGGGGCGGCGGGTCCAACGCCGTGGACCGGATGATTGAGGCAGGCGTGATGGGTGTGGAGTACATCTCGGTGAACACGGATATGCAGGTCCTGGAGCTGTCGGCAGCCGACAAGAAGCTCCAGATCGGCGAGAAGCTGACCAGCGGACTGGGTACGGGCGGCAACCCCGATATCGGTCGCCAGGCCGCCGAGGAGAGTCGGCAAGACATCCTGATGGGCCTCGATGAATCCGACATGGTCTTCATCACCGCGGGAATGGGCGGCGGCACCGGCACCGGGGCCAGCCCGATCATTGCCGAGATTGCGCGCGAGCTCGATGCTCTTACTGTCGGCATCGTCACCAAACCGTTCGCCGTCGAAGGCACCCGGCGCTCGGAAGTAGCCGACGAAGGCATCAAGCGGCTCAAGGAACAGGTGGATGCTCTGATCGTCATACCCAACGACCGGCTGCTTGAGCTTAGCGAAGCCGAGTTGACCTTGCGGGAAGCGTTCGCCCTGGCTGATACGATACTGCACCAGGGCGTACGGGGCATCAGCGAGGTCATTGTCGTGCCCGGCCTGATCAACCTGGACTTTGCCGACGTTCGCTCAGTTATGAAGGGTGCGGGCACTGCGATCATGAGCATCGGCGAGGCGGAGGGGGACAACCGCGCCGTGGAAGCCGCCAACATGGCCATTTCAAGTCCGCTGCTCGAAACCAGCATCGAGGGCGCTCGCGCCCTGCTGGTCAACATTACGGGCGGCCCCGACCTGGCCTTGCGGGAGGTCCACCAGGCTGCCCAGTTGATCCAGGAGGCGGCGCAGGGCGAGGGCAACAGCGGGGATATGACTCTGGGGGCGGTAATTGACGATCAGATGGAGGGCAGCTTGAGGCTGACGGTAGTGGCCACCGGCTTTGACGAAGCGCGGCGGCCGGCGATGCGGCGGCGTCTGGGTGGCGGCGAAGAGGCCGGTACCGAGACCGAGGCGCCAGCTACTGCTGCAGAATCTGCCTTCCAGGAAGAGCTTCCTACTTACGACGAAGACGACCTTGACATTCCGGCCTTCCTACGCCGCCACTAGCAGGTAATCCCCGCATCGGTCCCATCTATCAGCGCAGGGATGCTCCTGCCACATAGAGTCAACTCGCCTTCACGCGCCTAGCACCTGCTCGTACAGTTCCTGCACCTGCTGGGCGACCCGATCGGCGCTGAACTTCTCCCGGGCGCGTGCCAGACCTCGCCGGCCCATCTCTTCTGACTTGCGTGGGTGGCTCAACATGGCATCTATTGCTTGGACCAGCGCATGAGCATCCTCCGGCGGCACGAGCAAGCCTGTCTCACCGTCAACGACTATCTCGGGCACGCCGCCGGATGCTGTTGCCACTACTGGCCGGCCGACGGCCATCGCCTCGATTATTACTCGCCCGAACGGCTCATTGACTGAGGGCAGCACGAATATGTCGCACAGCCGCAGGATGTCGGGCACGTCGGTGCGGAAGCCGGCCCAGATTACCTGCTCGGCCAGTCCCAACTCCACTGACCGCTGCTTGAGCTGCTGCACGTACTCTGGTTCCCAAAACGCCACCTCGCCGACCACCACCAGCTTGAGCGCGGGCCAGGATCTGGCGAGGCGGCTGACTGCCTCCAGCAAGTTCATATGTCCTTTCCACGGTGTCAGCCGGCTCATCACAACGATAACCTTGTCAGCTTCGGCCAGTCCCAACTCGGCGCGCAGGTCTGGCCGGGCCGGGCCGGGCGTGAACTTGTCCAGAGGTATGCCGTTGGGGATCACGGTCACTTTGGCCGATAGACCGGCGAACTGTCCAGCCACAGCTTCGGAGATGGCGATAACCCGGGGGGTGAACATGCGGGTGGCTCGGCGCAGCAGGCTCAGGCCTTCATCTTCGCCGAGCAGGTCCCGCACGTGCCAGACCAGCGGCCGATGGGCCAGGCGCGCCGCCAGGCCTCCGATAAAATGGGCTTTGAGCGAGTTAGTGTGCACCAGATCAATCTTCGCCCGCCGCAATGTCCGGTGCAGGAGCCAGGCCGGCTTCATCGTCGTAAGGGCATTCCAAATTAGCGGCCAGCGCCGCGCCGCCACTTCGTCTCGTTTCTTCTCCAGCAGCGACATGGGCTGAAAGGCTGCTATCTTTTCAATGTCGCTGAGCTCAGGTCGGTCCAGCCACTTGGCACCGGCGGTGTGGAGCAGGACCGGAATGAAGCGGCCTTGGTCCAGCCGGTTGATCAGCTCGATGAGGCTGTTCTCCCCGCCGCCGATGTCCACGGCGTGGTCCACGTAAGCGATCCGGTTGCGTTTCTGGTCGTCCGGCATTATGCTGCCTCCGGTGGGCACCCCTCGGCCAGGCCCCATGATTCCAGGGCTTTCTGGAAGCGCTCGGCCACGCGGTCCCAGGTGAAATCGCGCAG
>CAYNMY010000039.1:0-9806 GCA_964398275.1 uncultured Armatimonadia bacterium
CCCGGGTACTTGTTTCTGCTCTACGTCGCTTGGCGCAAGCAGCGTGTCGGGCTGCTGCGCTGGCTGGTTGCGGTTGTGCCGGCGCTGGTTACTTTCTATCCGCTCGCTCGCAAGCTATTGGGCTCCGCCGCCGTCGTATCGGGAATCAGCGAAGCTGCTCACCTCCAGGGCACTCTGTATGCTCTGGCCATCAAACTCGGCCTGCCGGTCTACGCGGCCATTGTTGGTGAGACCACTGAGCCGTGGCGCTTTTATGTCACGGTTCCAGTCTTCCTGGCGGGAGCGATCCTCATGCTGGCCGGGTTCGTCGGCGCGCTGCGCGAGCGCCATCCCGCCGCGTGGCTTAAGGCCTGGACCTGGCCGGTGGCGATCCTGGCAGTGGCGCTGGTCTTCAGCACCGTGGCTCGCTCGGAGCCGGTCGTGCGCGTGACCAGCCTGACGCTGTTCGCCCTGCCCTTTGCGTACATTCTGATCGCAGGCGGCACCCGCCTCATCCGCTCCTCGGCGCTGGTTGTCCTCTTGGTTGGCCTGCTCTTTGCTGGTAATGGCTATGGAATCTATAACTATTTCGCCGGGCGCCAGTTCCTCAATCCCGCCTACAATGTCCCGTGGTCGGAGGTCGTCAGCACCATTCGCTCGCACTGGCAGCCTGGCGACCTGGTTATTGAATGTTACGAGGGCTCGTTCAAGCGTTACTGGGCTGATGACTCGACGATGCTAGAATATTCCCTGCCCATTCCGCTCGAAGATATGCATCCGGTGCAGGATTTCCCTGACAGTGGGCAGCGCATCTGGCTGGTGGCGCGGGATCGGGGCGCGGAGCTGCCCCGACGGATGACGCAGCAGATCCACGCCGCCCTCAGCGAAGAGGCTGCCAAGCTGCGCGAGTTCAGATTCATGCGGCTGTCAGCGACCGAGCAGCGCTGGCGCAGTCGGCTGCTGCGCCGGGCGGTCGCGGATGCCTACGTCAAGGTGTACCTCTTTGTCCCATAAAAAGGGGAAAGGCTAGACAGGGCTTTACACCTTCTGAGAAGAGGAATCGCTACTATGAACAGTTTTGGACCTTATCTGGACGGCTGGTACGACGTCGAGATTCAGCTTCAGATGCACCTGTGCCGGCGCAGCGAGGAGGCTTTCGCGCGGGGCAACGCCCGCAAGGACGAGATCACGAGCGCCGGGGAGTTCGAGCAGTGGCGCGGCCATGTCCGGGAGACCTTTCTGGCCGGGCTGGGCGGATTGCCGCAGGCCGACTGTCCGCTCGAACCTGATTATCGCGGGGAGCTGCGTGGTGAGGGCTTCACGCTGCGTAAGCTCATTTTCCAGAGCTTGCCCGACTGGTACGTCACCGCCAACCTGTATATGCCTGACGAGCTTCAGACCCCGTCAGCAGCAGTCCTTTTTCTCTGCGGTCATTCCCGGGAGGCCAAGGCTTACCCCCCGTACCAAAATGTTTGTCAGCGCCTGGCCAACAACGGCCTGATTGTCCTGGCTGTTGATCCACTGGGTCAGGGCGAGCGCTTTCAGTATTTCGACCGCGAAACCGGCGCTGAGCTCATTGGCTGCAGTTGCGCGGAGCACTGCTACGAGGGGATCCAGTGCTGGTGGCTGGGCCACTCCGTGGCCCGCTACTTCCTGCACGATGCCATACGCGGCCTTGACCTGCTCCAGTCACTACCCGAAGTAGACCCCGACCGCATCGGGGTGACCGGTACCAGCGGTGGTGGCACCCAGACTACTATGCTGATGTTGGGCGACCCGCGCATTGCCGTGGCAGTGCCGTCTACGTTCATAATGCACCGCCACGACTATATGTGGACCGGTCAGGCCCAGGATGCCGAGCAGATCTACCCCGGCACTACCGCTGCCGGCATTGACCACGATGACTACATCGCGGTGATGGCGCCCAAGCCGGTGCAGGTCAACGTGGTCGCTTACGACTATTTCCCGCTCGAAGGCGCCAAGTACTCAGTCGAGCGGGCCCGACGCGTCTACGAGTTGTTTGGCGCTGGCGACAACCTCAAGCTCCAGGTTGACCTCTCTGAGCACGAGTACACCGATAACCTCGCCCGCGCCGCGACCGAGTGGTTCTGCCAGCACCTTCAGGGCAAGTCCCCCGAGGACGTTAACCACTCCGAGCCGAAGCCATTTGCCGAGGAAGAGGTCTGGTGCACTGAGACGGGCCAGTTGCTCGGCGATGACCCGGTTGCCACGACCGTCTGGCATCTCAACCGCAACGAGCGCCAGCAGATGCTCGCTGCTCTGCCCGACGGGGCTGCCCGGACCGAATCTCTGCGCGAGTGGCTGCACCAGCAGGTCGAACGCGACCGTCAGCCTGTCGAATTCCATCCTCGTATCTACGGAGCTGAGTATGACGCGGATCTGCGCCTGGAGAAATACTGGTGGTGGTCTGAGCGCGACATCATCAACTGCGCCGTGCACTGCCAACCCCACCCGTCCGCGGGCGACCTCCCCCTGGTGCTAACCCTCTTCGAAAACGGGACGCAGGATATTGCCGCCCGCGAGAACTTCATCCGCCAGCGCTGCCAAAGCGGGCAGGCGCTACTGGCGCTCGATGTGCGGGGCTGGGGTGCACTGCTGCCGCGCAAGCTCGGGCCCCAGGAGCGCGACTGGTTCTACGGCACGCACTTCAAGCTGCTCTGTGATGCGATCTTCCTGGGCGACAGCCTCTGCGCGATGCGAGTTTGGGACGTGCTTCGCGCCATCGAGTTCGCCCGCGAGCAGTTCTCACCGCCTGAGGTGATTCTGTACGCCGAGCCTGGCCCTACTGCCGTCTACGCAACATTGGCGGCAGTGCTGGAGAATTCGGTGAAGCTGGACCTCCCCGGTGGTATCCCCGCGCTAGATGATCTGGTGGGAAGTCGCTTCTACCGCTACCAGGACGGAATCCACAGCGTCCTGCCCGGCCTCCTGGCCCGCTGCACCGCGACCGACCTCACCGAGGTGCTCAAGGACCAACTCGTCTAGCCTCGCGCCCGCCTGTCATGCTCCCGATGCTCTGCGGGTCTGCCCTACTACTCGTCCAACCACGCCCTGATTCTCTCCTCGTGCGTATCGCCCCAGCCTGGAATCATCTTTGCCATCGCTGCTTGATACTCCGCATCACTCAGGCTTCCCCGCCACTCCCGGAACGCCGCATTGTCATACTCCTTGACCTGCGCGTCAACTGCGGGGTAGTCAATGATTGCACGCAGGGTCGCATCCATATCCTCGACGAGATTGCCTGCCTCCCGCGAAAGGTTACGAATTTCGTCGGGATCGTCGTCAACATTAAACAACTGCGGCTGATACCCGGGATATGCAACGTACTTCCACTGCCCCTGCCGCAGCATGAAGCTGCCGGTCTGCTGATCATTGGCGTGATACTGGCTCATCACCCAGTCTGGGCGTTCCGACTGTCCTCGTGCAATTGCTGCCATGAGCGAGTGCCCGTCGAGTTGCTGCTGTGGTGAGATGCCGGCCATATCCATCATCGTTGGGTACAGGTCAACGGTGGAGGTAAGCTCCTTGACCACAGCACTCTTTTGGGCGTCTGGACCACTGATCATCAACGGTACGCGCGCCGAGGGCTCATACATCGTGCTCTTGAACACCATATTGTGTTCCATATTCATCTCGCCGTGGTCGCCGCCAAAGATGAAGTAAGTCGAATCCCACAAGCCGGCTGCCTTCACGGCAGCCACTAGCTCTCCCAGCAGCGCATCGGCCTCCGCAATCATTGCCGTATACCGCCGCCGCAGCGCAATCATCTCCTCTGCCGCGAACTCCTCCTCACATCCCCGTGCTGAGCGCACGAACTCCATCACCGGATGGTCGTTACTATCTCTGGCTGGCAGTGCGAGCAAGTCAGGGTTAATCTGGCTGATCCAGTGCTCTGAAGTCGTCCGGTACGGATGCGGCAGGCGAATGCCCACTGACAGAAAAAACGGCTCGTTGCCGTCATACCTCTTCAGCCACTGCGCTGCCTCATCCACGAACTCCCAGTCCGGCGTATTGGTCCGCTCTTCACCGCCGGGCTGCACGGACGTCCGCGGGCCGCTCAGCACAATCGGAATCCCCGAGGCCCTTATCCACGAACTCACCCGCGCTCCTAGCGAGTGCCCGCCCGACCTGAAATCTGTCGTCCCGATGATCTGTGTCGCATAGCCCGCTCGGCTCAGCTCCGTTTCAAACGTCGGTGCATCTTCCTCGCGCCCCTTGTGGTTGTTCCACGCCTCACAGTGATGCGGGAACTGTCCGCTCCAGATACTCGCTCGACATGGACAACACAACGGCGTAGTGCAGTATGTGCTCTCGAAAACGGTTGCCTCTCCCGCCAGCCGGTCTGCGTTGGGCGTGAGCACACTCGAATCCGCCAGATACCCCATCTTCCGTCCGTCCCAGCTATCCACCAGGAACATAATGATGTTGGGTCTGCTCATAAACCTTGCTTCATCTCCGCAGATCGGAATAGCATGCTATGGTCACAACGAGGGGGCCTGAGGGCCCCCTCTTCAGCACATTGACAACCCTGTACCTACTTCAGGAACAACTCAATTACCGGCACAGTCACGGGCGGCTTGACGTCGGGCAATTCCAGAGTCAGTGTCTCGGGCGCGTCTGGCTCCAATCGCCGTGGTGGCTGCCCTTCGATGAGCTTAATCTCCGAGGCATCATTAAGCAGTTGTGCGCATGCGACTTTCCCGGCCAGGCCCTTGAGTCGCACGTGCTTGAACGGCCAGGCAAACAGGTGCAGGTAGAGCCGCTCACCGTTCTGCGTGTAGCGGCAGTCGGATGGCGCCGCGAATTCGCTCGGCCCGCAGCCGTAGATTGAGCGCTCATGCAGTCGCATCCACTCGCCCATTGCTTGGAGTCTTTCCACAGCTCGCGGTTCGAGTTCGCCCCGCGCGGTGGGCCCGACATTCAGGAGCAAATTGCCGCCCTTGGAGACACCGTCAATGAGCATCTGAATGAGCATCTCGGGTGATTTCCAGGTGAACTCGTCCCGGAAGTAGCCCCAGCTCCCGCTGAAGGTCTGGCATGCTTCCCAGATGACCGGCTTGCCGTCCAGAAGCACCTGGCCTTCGGGCTGAACCTGCTCGGGCGTGACGTAGTCCTGGGGAATCTCGGTGCGGTCGTTGATCATAATCCCCGGCTGGAGCTCGCGCACCAGCGCGATTAGCTTCTCCGACTGCCAGTCGTCTTTGCCCTTGCCGTGGGACAGGAGGCCTTCGCCTTCGCGTCCCGAGTAGGAGAAGTCGAAGAACATCACGTCAATCTTGCCGTAGTTGCTCAGCAACTCGCGCACCTGCCCGTGCAGGTACTCGGCGTACTTGGTGATGTCGCGGTCCTTATTCGTCTTCAAGGCTTCTTCGTCCTCGCGCTGCGAATGGGTGCCATCAATGGGGAACTCAGGATGGTGCCAGTCAATCAGCGAATGGTAGAAGCCGATCTTCAGACCCTCGGCCCGAAACGCCTCCACCATCGGCGCGATCAGGTCGCGGCCTGCCGGCGTATTGGTGGCCTTATAGTCGGTGAGCTGGGTATCCCATAGGCAGAAGCCGTCGTGGTGCTTGGTGGTGATGACGAAGTACTTCATCCCGGCCTGCCTGGCCAGGCGGGCCCACTCCGTCGGGTCATACAGGTCCGGGTCGAAGTGGTCGAAATACTTCTGGTAGTCCGCGTCACTTATCTGCTCCCTCATCTTCACCCACTCGTGCCGTGCCGCCGAGGCGTAGATGCCCCAGTGGATGAACATCCCCAAGCGATCGTGCACGAACCAGTCGGTGTTGCCGGGTGTGTCTGGAAGATCTTGGGCCATGAGTAAGTCCTCCCATTATGGAGATTGTGTTGGCTGGGCAAGCCGAGCTAACTTCTCTATCCGCCTGCGAGTTCCTTGCCTTCCGAGAAATTCCTCTAGCTGAAATCAATTTTATGCATCTATGCGGTAGTTGGTGTATGGCCAACTGCAGGGGCGAATGTCCTGAGCTTGCCGAAGGACATCCGCCCGTTGTAGTTTCCTTGGATGCAGCTATGGGAACGAACGGCGGGCGGAAGTTCTAGCGAACTTTCGCCCCTACATTCTACTTCTCCGGCGGGGAAAGATGCCAGGGGTCAGGCCACCGTTCCTTCTGGCAAGCCAGGCTATCGTCTCTATCTCTGTGCAAACTGCTTGCCTTCCGCGAAATTCCTGTCGTGCCGTTGTGCTGCTGTTGTGCTGTTGCTGTGCTGCCGTTCTGCTGGCGTTCCTTCAGCGTTGGCCCAGTTCCCGATAGACCTCGTCATAATACAGAGCGTTTTCGACGGGGGTATTAGGGGGAATCTGGTTGCCCACGGCCATAAAGAAGCCCGGGCATTCCTTGCCGATATCCATACAGCGCTGCACCTCGGCGCGGACTTGCTCCTTCGTGCCGCTCAGCAGTATCCTGGTATCGGCGTTGCCGATGAAGGAGTGGGTCTTACCGTACTTGTCGGCGATATACTGCATATCGGTCGTGGGTTCCATAACAAAGCCACTGACACCGCAGTCGGCGATATCGTCAATGAACTCGGTATAGTTGCCATCGGAAGTAAAGAGGATGATTTTACCGGCTTCGACCAGTGGGGCAACTTGCCGCTTGATGTTGGGGAACACGTACTGCCGGTACCAGTCGGGTCGGAATATGGCTCCGGAGGTCCAGACGATGTCGTCGTGAACCATTACCACCGGGCTTTCAAATTCAGCCAGCACATCGAAGAACTGCTGGATATACAGTGAGTAGCGGTTAGCCAGCTTGCCAAAGGCCAGGGGATCCATTCCCATCGCGGTGAGCAGCAGATCCCAGCCAAAGAGTTCGATCATCCCCGAGATCATCGTCACGTAAACGCCCGGTGAGTTGACGCAATCCGGGAACCTCGTGCAGTCCGAGTGGTAGCGGTCAGCATACATCTGGGTGATCTGTTCATCGCTGTAGTGAGGCAGCCTGTCGAGGGGGTCAAAGGCCAATACTTCTTCGGGACTGTCAAAGAACGAGCCGATGTCATCAGAGAAATCAACCCCGTCCTGGGCGTAGACCGCGTGGCCCATCTTGGTGCGCGTCTCTCCCAGGTGCCGGCCATGTATGGTAGTGCTCCACATGTAGTCGTAGTCCCAGGCCTTGACAAAGGCCGAGGTGGCCTGCTGTTGACGCTCTGGAGTACTGCCCGAGGACACCTCAATGCCGGTGACAGTCTGGACCAGGTCCCAGTGCTGCTGAGCGGAGTACTCGGTACGCGGGACATGGTCGGGCATTTCCAGATTCAGTGCGGCCATACCACGGTCGTAGCTCATGGCTTTATCGTTTCCTTGGAGTGCTGGGGTTCGCTGAGGGGCGAATGATGCTGTGTGCTTGTCTGCCGCGCGCCGTTAGCCGCTCACTGACCACTCTTCAATCCGGCAGCAGGTGTGGGGCGAACGGCTCTAGGTAGTCGCGCCAGACCTCATTGGTCAGGGCGCGGCGCATGGTCGCGAAGCTGAGGTAGGGAATGAAGCGGGGGCGCTGGGGGTCCTTAAGCAGCTTCATCTCCGCCTCGCGGGCGGTGCGGTTACCCTTGCGCACATTGCAGTCCACGCAGCAGGCCACCAGGTTACTCCAGGTGTGTCGCCCGACCCGCTCGCGGGGCACAATATGGTCCACGGTCAGATGCTTGCTCTGCTTGCCACAGTACTGGCAGGTATAGTTATCGCGTTCCATCAGGCTCTGGCGGGACAGTTTAATCTTGGGCAGCGGTCGTTTGATATAGCGGACGAGTCGAACAATGGAGGGCATAGGCATGGTAGTGGTGGGCGAGTGCAGAATTTTCGAATCGCTTTCGACGACGATGGCCTTGTCCAGGAAAACAAGGGTAACCGCCCGCTGCCACCGGCAGATGTTCAGCGGCTCGTAGTTCTGATTCAGTACCAGCACTCGACTGTTCGTATCGCCGTTGTTCATTCCGCATAAATGCTATCAGAAAGCCCGACGGCAGTCAACTGTATATGGCAGCGCCGGCCGTCGGCGCTTGTCTGTCGTCTAAAGGCAGGACTTTGACTGCCAGGCGAAGAATGAATGGTTGCTGGGGCTACTGGCAATCGTGCCGGACTTGCTTTCTCGGGGAGGCATTTGATGAAAGCCGTAATCTTTGGGGCGGGCGGCGTGGGGCTGGGCTTTTTGGGTGAATTGCTCATCAAGTCGGGCTGGGAGGTCACCTTTGCCGATACTGATAGTGATCTCGTTGCCGCGCTCAACGCGCAGCACACCTACGTATTCAACAAGGTTGGCAGGCGGATCGAGCAGATCCAGCTCGGTCCAGTACGCGCCGTAGACCTGCAGTCGCCGGATGCTCAGCAGCAACTGGCGGCGGTGCTGGCCGGGGCTGACCTCGTCTTCACAGCGGCAGGGGCGCGCGCCTTTGCGCCGCTGGGCAAGTCGCTGGCCGCCGCAGCGGAGGCAACCGCTTTCGCCCGGGAGCCGCTTAACGTGCTCTGCTGCGAGAACCACCACAATGCCGCCGTAGCGCTGCGCGAGGCAACGCAAGCCAACCTGACCGAGCCCGGGCTGCTGGCCGAGAGGCTCACCTTCGTCAATACCGTGGTGGCCCGCATGTGCCAGCGGCTTACCCCACAGGAGCGCGATCTGGCGCCGGTTGCGCCGGGCCTGGACACCGTGATTATCGCCGAATCTTACGATCTCCTGCCTGTTGACGCCAGCGCTACCGCCGGGGCACTACCCCAATTCACGGGCTTGAGGTCGTTGTCCCGGGTCGAGTTTGAGGCCTGGGATCATCGCAAGCTGTTTGCTCACAACGGCACTCACGCCCTGCTGGGGGTTCTGGGCAAACTCGCCGGGCATACCCTGATGTACGAGTGTCGCCGCGACCTTGACATTGATGAAGCCGGTCGCTGGGCGATGTGGGAAGAGGTCGGGGGCGCGCTGCTCAGCGCCCACCCCCGGGTCTTCACGCCGGCTGACCACGACGCTTTCGCTGCGGACCTCTACAGGCGTCTCACCAGCGAGCTGTTTGCCGACACCGTTGAGCGGGCCACGCACGACACGATGCGGATGATCAGCGCGGAGGACGGTCGGCTCAGCGGCGCGGCGGAGTTTGTTCTCCAGCAGGGCGGCCAGCCTCGGGTCCTGGCTCTGGGCATTGCCGGCGTGCTGATGTTGAATGGCAAGTCAGCCGGGGAGGCAGGCGGTCTGCTGGCGCACATTGACCCGGTTGGCCACGCCGATCTGATCGGGCTCACCGCCCAGGCTTTTGAGGTGATTGCCAGGTGGCAAAGCGGGGGAAGCCAGGGGCTGGTCTCGTTTGCAGGATGAAGTTGGGTCATAGTTTTGGGCAGGCGCAGGACATTTATGTAGCGGTGTGTTAGAATGTATGTTGTCAACACCGCACTGGCGGCTTGGTGGAAAAGGTTGGGGAAAACGGGGGCAAACAATACCTGGAGCGCCCTGTTTTGTGGAAAACCAGGGGGAAAACTTTGGCCATCGAACCGCCGACAAAGCTCTGTTCTACAAGAAAGAGCACTCTCTTTCCGGGGGCGAATTAGCCCGATGACACCCCGAGAGAGCGCTATCGCCGCACTTGAGCGCCAGCCACCGCAGGGCCTCGTGCCGCATATGGAGCTAGTGTTTCAGCTCACGGAGGAGCTCTACGGGCCCGAGGGTCGCGCCCTGCACCGTGAGCACCTCGAAGGCATAACCGGTGCCCGGCGCCAGGACCTGCTTAAGCGTCATGCCGAGATGTGGGTGCGAGTCGCCGAGCGCTTCGGATCCTGCATCATCACCGACCTGCACTACCTGAACATT
>CAYNMY010000040.1:0-9523 GCA_964398275.1 uncultured Armatimonadia bacterium
GTCTCTCCTTCGGCGATGCGCACCTAAAGGCCCTCCGTATTAGCCGGCCGCAGCCACAGCCGCACACCCTCCTGCTCGGTCCAGCACTCCCTGGTTGCTTCATCGAGGCCGGCTGCGCCCGGCCGGAACTGCCAGTGCAGCTCCACCGGATAGGCACCCTCGCCGTCCAGGCTGTCGAGGATCAGCCAGTATTCTTTCGTCAGATAGAAGACCCGGCGGGTGTGAATGACATCTACAAAGACCTTCTCCGCGCGCTCATGAGTACCGTCGTCCAGCTCTATGTAGCCGTGCTTGTACCAGCCCGCAGCATAGTCGAAAGCCGGATGACTGACCAGATAGCCGTCGGCATCGCCGCCGACCTGGGTAGACCTGACGATGTTTAGCGTCGAGTAGGAGCGCGAATCCTTGCCGTACCACCGCGCCATCGGGAACCAGTCCGCAGGGAAGCTGGTCAGGCGACGATAGTAGCCCGAATTCTCAATCAGCCGGACGCCCCGGGCGCAGACCTCGACGGCAAGCTGGTTGGGGTTGACGTGGTTGGTGCCCGCCGGTCCGCAGTCCATGATCAGGTAGTCGGCACCAGGACCCCAGTCGCTGCGCATTATCGCATACCGGGCATCGGGGAAGAAATGCGAGGTCTCGGAGGGCTCGTGACCGCGCTCGCCCCCGCTGCCTACGTACAGCATCTCGGGGTCATCGAACAGCTCCCCGCCCTGGAGAACGGTCGCGGTCATATCCGCACCAAGCGCGTCATTGAACCGAGGCACCCGGCCATCCGGCTTTAGCATATCCATAACCACCCGGTAGCAGCGGTGAATGATTTCCATGTACTCTTCAGAGAACGGGCTGTCAAGACCGTTGTGCTGTACGAACTTGTAGGGGATGAGCAAGCAGCCGAAAGCGCCGTGGTAGTTGGTCGCCATCTCGCGGGTGAATCCGTCGGGATAGTAGTCCTCCCGCGCCTGATGTTCCAGCCACCACAAGGCATGCTCCCACCACTCCTTAGACCGACGCAACTCCGGCCAGAGCACGGCGCTGGTGAAAATGACCGCCACCTCCGCCGTGCAGTGGTTAGAGAATGTGGCATGGTGCACCAGCAGGTATTCGACATGCTTGCACAGAGACTTGAGGATCCTGGTAAAGGCCTCCGGGGTGGTGCTGGGCGATTCCCGCAGGACCAGCAAGCCCTGCGGCCAACTGTTGAGCAGTCGCCCGGCGACGTCATAGACCTGCCAGTTGGTCGCCTTCCACTCCACGAAGCCCAGGGGCTCAGGGTCAACGACGGGAACATTGTCAATCCACTGCTCGAACAGGTCGAGCATGGTGCGGGCGTACTTCTCGTCGCCGGTCTTCCGGTAGGCACCGGCCAGGTCTCGCAGGTAGGACATCGCGCTTAGCGCGCGGGTATCTTCCACGCAGTCGGTCTCGAAGAACCAGTCAATGCGCTCGCCGAACTTGACGGTGCGACTGCCTACCTCGAACTCGTGCTGCACGGCGAGCCCGGCGACGCGTAGCGCGTTCTCGTCGGCGGGCTCAACTTCATATTCCGGGGACAGGCTGGGCTTTTTGCGCTGCCGGTAGTAGTCAAGGAGAGCCGCGTTCGCCCCGGCCCAATCCTGTGACTGAACTGCATCCTTGACGGCCTCCAGTCCGGCATAGTCGAGATTCAGCAGCTCCGTGAAGAACATCTCGTCGGGGTAGTCATCGTATTTCCAGAGGGGTAGTTCACTGTTGCCAGATTGGCCGGTCTGTGAGTTCACAATGGGGCCTCCTACGCCGAGTGTGTGCGCCAGGTTTCTCATACTTCTCCGTGTGGTGCGGCTAGAGCTGGCTCAACAGATGTTCTGTCCGCCAGCATCTGCACGCCTTGCGCAGCGATGTTATTAAAGTCCAGGCCCGCACCAATAAGCACGATGCCCCAGATTAGCGGTATTTCGAATGACTTTATGCCGGCGGCTGCACCGCGGGGCAGCAATCCGAAATTGGCGATCAAAATCCCTAACACGATGGCGATGACCGGTGCTTCAAGCGGATTCTTTCCTCCCATTACTATTTGCTTGGATAGGTAATAGGAAATCACCGCCACCACCAGCATGACCAACCAACCAGGAAAGTAGTCCCTTTTGACCATTGGACTCAAGCTCCTTACTTACTCGTAAGACGAGAGGCCTGCAACATTTCGCCACTGATATGGGCCTGCCTGGCTGCAGCCAAGGAAGCCGGATTGACGAATGTACGACTGGGTAACCCGTGGCTCTTGGCGTAGCAGAATCTTGGCCAAGACCGCGGCCGCAGGCAGACCAAAGCCCAGTGCTCCGGAGACTTGGCGCAACGGCCGGTCGACTTACAGTGACTGACCCAGCTCGCGGGCCTCAGAGAGCACCTGGCGGTAGTTTTCGATATCTCCTGGATCGCTGATGCCGGAGGCGACGACCTGGCTCGCCCAGTCCATCTTCAACCACTTCGCGGCCTGGCGCAGCGGCGCCAGCACCATCTCAACATAGCCAAGGTGGGGGTCGGCCATAGCCAGAGCCACCACAAGCCGCTTGTCAGCCATCAGATCCATCAGCCGCTGCTCCCCGCGCCGGTACAGCGACCAGCGGTCAATGAAGAGCTTCAACAGCCCGCTGATACTGAACCAGTAGACCGGCGATCCCAGCACCACCACGTCCGCCGCTACCATCTTATCAATAAGCTCATCGGCCACGCCCTGGCGCGGGTCAGTCCAGGCCATCTCGTCACCATACACAGCATCAATAGGTGTCAAGGCATAATCGCTCAGATAGACCTTCTCCGTCTGATGCCCCGCCTGCGCCGCGCCGGCTAGAATCTCCTCGACCAGCCGGTCGGTATTCCCGCCCCTCCGCGGACTACCGACGAATGCAATCACCATCAGCAGAGCTACCTCCTATGCGACGCGTGGCGATAGCAGTAAAACACTTGTCGCCCTCCTGCCTGACCGAGAGTCACATATCCAACATCTGCTGGCCCTTGTCTCTTTGCTCGGGGTGGCCGGCCGCTGCGATTGAATGGCCTTCTTGCCTTGCCGCGGGCTATTGCACTCAGGCGCCGAGCTCTGGCCTGGAGAGCGAGGCGCGTTTCTTGCTGCCCGCCGTACACGTGCTACAGGGGAGCGTCACACCAGTTCTCTGACTTCTCGTCTTCCAGGCTGATGGCGATATGCTTAGTCTCGGTGTAGTGCTCGATGCACTCAAAGCCGTTCTCGCGGCCGATGCCGCTGAGCTTGTAGCCACCGTGAGGCGCCTTGAAGTCCTCGCCGATCCACTCGTTGACGAACACACCGCCGGCCTCCAGACGGGTGGCGACCCGCAGCGCCCTGGTGATATCCTTGCACCAAATCGCCGCCGCCAGCCCATAGGGGCTGTCGTTAGCCATCCCGATGGCCTCGTCCTCGTCCCGCCAGCGTATGGCCACCAACACCGGACCGAAGATTTCCTCCTGAGCGATGCGCATGTCGTTAGTGGCGTTACCCAATATGGTCGGCAGGTAGAAGTAACCCTTCTGGAGCTCCGGGTCATCCGGCCTGCTGCCACCGACCAGTACCTTAGCCCCCTCCTGCTGGCCGATTTCCACGTATTCCTCCACCCGCTCAAGTTGCTCTTGCGAGACCAGCGGGCCCATCTGCGTAGCCGGATCGAGCATGTCGCCCAACTTCACCTGGCCGAAGCGCTCAACGAGGCGTTCGAGCACTTCATCGTAAAGGTCATCATGCACGAGGAGCCGCGAGCCGGCAATGCAGACCTGGCCGCAGCGAGACAGAATCCCCTGCATTGTGGCCTCGACTACCGTCGCCACATCGGCGTCGGGAAAGACGATAACCGGCGTCTTGCCCCCCAGCTCCAGCGTCAGCTTGGCCATGTGGGCGGCGGCGGCCCTCATCACAAGCTGCCCTGTCTCCACCGAGCCGGTGAAGGTGATACTGCGCACGTCCGGGTGAGCGGCGAGCGGGGCACCGGCCTCCTCGCCGAACCCTGTCACCACGTTGAAAACCCCTGCCGGCAAGCCGACCTCGTCAATCACTTCGGCCAGGGCGACAGCCATCAGCGGCGTCTGCTCGGCGGGCTTGACCACCGCAGTATTGCCCAGAGCAATAGCCGGCGCCACGCTGCGAGTGATGAGGAACAGCGGATAGTTCCACGGTACAATGTGGCCGGTGACACCGACCGGTTCCAGCCTGGTCAGGGCCAATCGGCCCGGTCCGGTAGGAATGGTCGCGCCGCGGGCCTTGTCGGCAAGGCCGGCATGAAACTCGACATTCTGGGCGGTAAACTCGACCAGCCCCTGCGCCTTGCCCAGGTAGTGGCCGCTCTCCGTGGCCAGGAGCCGGGCCAGTTCGTCGGCCCGTGCCCGCAGCGCAGCCGCCACCTGCAGCAGCCACCTGCCCCGTGCGTCCGGCGGCGTATCACGCCATGCCGGAAAAGCCTCCGCCGCCGCGGCCACCGCGACTGCGATGTCATCCCCATTGCCTCGCGGCACCGTACCTAACTGCTCACCGGTAGCCGGATTTTCCGATGCAAACCGCTGCCCGGAGCTGCTTTCCACCCACTCCCCGCCAATGTACATCAGCTTATCCGTGCTCATCTGATTCCCCTCCTTGTTGAGTACGTGCCCTGCTGCCTCTTCGCGATAGGCGTGGCTAACACCTGCAACTAACGGCCATCGAGAATTGGCCAACCCAGGGAAGCCCTGGGCAGCCTGCGTCAGGCGACCCGCACAGAAACTGCCGCCCCTGGTGGTCAAGGAGCGGCAGTAGACGGTTGCCTGGATTGTTGAGACTTGCTCTAGTCAGCCCCGAAGTCTGGCGGATCGGGACCAGCATACTCATCGGCCACCATATAGATCGTGGGTAGGGGGGCCGCAGAAACTGTCACCTGAGCGGGCAGTCCCGCCGCCTGGTAGCCCGTCTTAGTTACGGCGATGGCCATAGTGCCCGGGGGTACATTCGCAATAGCAAAGGAGCCATCGGCACCGGCGGTGGCGCTCAGGCCGCCTAAGGTCACTACTGCTCCCTCCAGGGGTTGTTCCAGATTACCTACCTCCCCGATCCATTCCATAACGATGCCTTCCACTGTGACCGTACCCACCCCCCCACCATAGCAGCCGAGCAACGTCACAGCTAGACCCGCCATCAGACCCACGACCAGCAGCGTTATGAACAAGTGTTTGCTTGCGGATAGCACAGTTGTCATCTCCTTATAGATAGTGTGCGCACGGCGCTGACCTGATCGCCACTGTCGCTGCACGCCGTGACGATGCACAGATATGGACCAGAGGGCACCTGGGAACCGGCGGCGTTGCGCAGGTCCCACGTGGCGGTGCTAATCCCCGCCGGCTGGGCCGCGGCCGCTATCGCTCGGATCAGGCGACCCGAGATGTTGCGGATCTCCACGGTCACATCCGCCGGCGCGGACAGAGTGTAGGTTATCGCAGCCGACTGGCTGCCCGCCTGCTGGGCAACTACATTGCTTACGGTCAGTACGCCGCCCGCTCCAGCGCTGGCGGTGATCTTGAAGTGGCGAATGCTGCCCACTCCGGACGTGCGGTAGGTGTAACCGGCACCAGTACGCATGTTGACGGCCTTGCCACCATCGAGGTCATCCAGGGTCAACTGGTACTGGCGGGGCACGACGCTGAGATCCGGATAGGCGATCTGCACCTCGACATCGGCCATATCAGTAGCAACTTCGAATTCCCACTCCAGGCCTTGGCTATCAGCAGCGCTCTTAACCTCCGCAGCCATCGGCTGAGGGGCGCCGGTGAAGTACAGGTCCACCGAGCCCTGGGCCAGAGGCGGATTGGGAATAGCCATAGTCTGCACCAGCTCTTCGCTGCCCACGCCGCACCAGTTCGCGCTATCCACTCGCTGGCCGGCCTTAGCAACCAACTGGATCAACCAGCCGTCGCCGTCTTCTGCGCCGACGGACAGTGTCGTCACCTGACCCGCCGCGGCAGTTTCGCTGTAGGTCAAGTTCCCGGTGGCGGTTGCCCACACCCAGTAGCTCTGCCAAGGCTCGAAGCTACTCAACACATCATTGAGGCCCTCGAAGGGCGCGACCAACTGATAGCCGCTGCCCTGGTCAGTCCAGGCCAACTGCAGGATCGGTCCGGCCAGGTTGCCAAAGCCGATAGCCTGCAGATACGGAGGACTGATGATATTCCACGCCTCGCCTTGCAACGGGCCATAGACCACATTACCACTGGCCGCATTGCCGTAAATCTCCACGTCGGCCTGGTTATCAAACCTCGCCCAGTAGCCACAGCCCAGCTCGAAGGGCGTGGGGGTGGTGAGAGTTATGTAGCCGCCGGCGCCGCTGTTAGCGGTAGGATCCCACCAGGCTGCCGGGGCCCCACCAAGCAGGGTCTCCATATCATCAGCATCAGCCAACGAAAGCGGATTCACACTGGGATTCTCCAGAGGTATGCCGACCATATAAGGATCAGCATTGGCAGCAAAGGTATGCAGGTAGGGGGCCGTCCAGCTAGCGGAGTTAGCCTCGGGGTTTACCGCCCGGCCCTGGGCATCCTCGACATTGGAGACAGTCACCGTGTACTGCTCCCCCTCGGTCTGGGTAGCAGTCGTAAGTCGTACTGTCTTCCCATCCGCCTGGAGCTCGGCACCACTAACTGCCAGCGGGTTGATGGCATAGTTCTCGGTCACTTCCGCGCTGGCTTCGGTCACCTGCTTGCTGAACACAACGTCTACATGAGTCGAGTCCACATAGTTGGCGGCGTCTACCCGCGGCTTATCCTGAGCCGTGAAGGTGGCGCTGTTCGGGGTTCCTACGACATTGCCCGCCAGATCTACGACATTGCTCACCGTGACGGTATGCTCAGCGCCCTCCACCATCTCCGAAGTGGTCAACGTCACCGTCTTATTATCGGCGCCTAACGCCGCTGCTGTCACCGTAACCCCGTTAGAGGAGATAGCGTAGTTGCCTTCAGTCTCCGCGCCGGCCTGTTGGACTTCCTCACTAAACTCCACCTCCACCGTGGTTAGCTCAGGCGAATCTGCACTGGCCACCGTCGGTGCCGTGTTATCTATGGTGAAGCTGGTCTCGGCAGTGAACCACGGTCCCCAGGCTCTTTCGTCCTGGGCCCGCGCCTGCAGCCAGACTTCTGCGTCCAGTCCCGAAGTCCATGCCAAAGCGCTGCTGCCATCGGCGGGACTATCATCCGTCCCCACATCATTCCAGGTAGCCCCGTTGCTGGGCGCGACGGTGCTGTACTGGTACTGTACGCTCGCCACCGTCGCAACGCCGTCGCCATCGGTATAGGTGGCTGTGACTGGGACGGGGTCGTTGTGATAGCCCGAAGTTGGCCCTACCGCGCTAACAACAGGCAGGTAAGGCACCGTCCAACTCGCCGAATTGGCCTCGGGGTTTACCGCTCGGCCCTGGGCATCCTCGACGTTGGAGACGGTGACCGTATACTCCTGGCCCTGCGTCTGCACAGCCGTCGTGAGCCGGACCGTTTTGCCATCCCCCTGGAGCTCGGCACCGCTGACTTCCAGGGGATTGATGGCGTAGTTCCCGGTCACTTCCGCGCTGGCTTCGGTTACCTGTTTGCTGAACACCACGTCTGCGTGGGTGTAATCCACGAAGTTGGCTGCCGTTACCCGCGGCTGATCCTGGACCGTGAAGGTGGCGCTGTTCGGGGTTCCTACGACATTCCCCGCCAGGTCTACGACATTGCTTACCGTGACGGTATGCTCGGCGCCCTCCACCATCGCCGAGGTGATCAGCGTCACCGTCTTGCCATCGGCGCCCAATGAAGCATCTGTGACGGTAACCCCGGTCGAGGAGATAGCGTAGTTGCCTTCCGTCTCCGCGCCGGCCTGTTGGACTTCCTCGTTGAAGACTACCGTCACCGTCGTCAGGCCGGGGCCTGCGGCACTGGCTACCGTCGGGGCCGTGTTGTCTATCGTAAAGCTGCTCGCCGCGACCAGCCACTCCCCCCACTGGGTTTCGTCCTGGGCCCGGGCCCGCAGCCAGACTTCATCCTCGTCCAGTCCCGAAGTCCACGCCAAGGCGCTGTCACCGCCGGCGGGGCTATCATCGGTCCCCACATCATTCCAGGTAGGCCCGTTACTGGGCGCGGTGGTGCTGTACTGATACTGCACGCTGCCGACGGTCCCAAAGCCGTCGCCAACGGCATACTCAGCGGACACACCAACCGGATCCTTCTTGTAACCCGAAGTCGGCGACACTGAGGTTACTTGCGGGAGGTTGGGACTGTTGACTGTCACGTCACAAGTGCCCAGAGTTCCCACAGCAATGGGAGCGAGCTGGCTATCCTTCAGGTCCACGCCAGAGAAGGTCATCTGCCCGACGCCCACGGTTCCAGCGACACTGAAGGTAATCGTGCAGATGTCAAGCGGTGCAGTTGCCCCCCCAGCTACCAACCCGGTAACCTGTATTACGCCAGGACCAGGGCTGGTAGCGAAGAACAAAAAGCCCATGGAAGCGCCCGGACTGACGCACATGAGGTTCCCTGCAGAGGTAGTGGTATCGAAGGTCAGAACCGCGGGCACATTAACATTGAACGTAGCCATGCCACCGGCCAGCGCCGCGTTGTCTATCCCCACCGATATCCCAAATGTGGCCGCGTCAGTGCTCACCTTGGTCACGCTGTCGGGGTCGAAAGAGATAGTGGCCTGGGCGTGGGCTGCGATTGCCACCCCGGTCAACAGTAAGACCAACACGAGTGTTGTCCTCAGCGTTTTCATTATTCGTCTTCCCCTTTACAGAACTTGCGTTTGGCGAGTTCCCAGCTACAACAGACTACACAGCCTGTGGCCATCGAAAGATAATTTCGCGCTGCCGTCCGCATTTCCCTTCCAGTCACGGCTTCACTCTCGGCGATATAATACTACCGACCGGCGCATCTGTCAACTGCATTGACCTAGCGCTCCGGGTGTAACTTTCGCCGATATAGCCGGCGGATTACTTCTTGTACGACATACAATTCTGCGTGAGCGCGCAGATTGCAGCTCTTCCTGCAATTATTGTACCCAGATGAGCCGCGAATACGCCCCTTACGGCTGATGGTGGTATATCCACAACTGGATAAAGAGGCTGGCGTCCTGAATATTGATCTCGCCATCGGGCTCGGGTATTACGTCGGGCACCGTGCCACTATACGGCGCTATGTCACAGCGAGCGTCAATCTGCGGCGGCGTCTGATGGGCGCCTATCCACGCCTGGATGAAGGTACTGGCGTCCAGAATGTCCACATCGAGGTCGCCGTCAAAATCCCCGACCATGCCCGCAGTACCAGTGAAGTCTACGACCTGACTGGGACCCAGGGTGACTGGCTGGCTGGTGGGAGTGAACTGCCACCAGGGGCCTGACGCCTCTACCGTGTACTCGCCTGCTACCAGGCCGTTGAGTTCATAGTAGCCTTGCGCGTCGGTAGTGGTCTGGTAGATGCCGGCCTTGACCAATATACTCGCCAATGGACTGGCCAACGAATCAGCTATAGTACCGGAGATAGTGAAGGTAGT
>CAYNMY010000041.1:0-9509 GCA_964398275.1 uncultured Armatimonadia bacterium
CATTGATGCCCGTGATACTAATAGCGACGGCCACCTCAACTGGGACGAGAAAGAGTTGGTCAAGCGCTATAACCTGCCGTGCTGGCCGACCTATTGAGGCATATAGCGCACTAGTCGGAGTCTAGTGGTCAATAATCGGGGAGAAGGGCTCAGGCCTTCTCCCCTTTTTCCGTGCCCGCCGAAGCAATCCAACTCATTGAGGCAGTATAAGACAGACCGTAGTCTGTGCAGATAGGTGGTGTAGCTATGCCCGCCGATTCGCTAATCCCAGTGCTTGACCTCGACCAGCCCGGTATGAAATCGGTTCGCGAGGCCGTCGAGGCGGGTCACGAGGCCTTTTATCGAGAACTCCTGGCATACTACCGCAGCCGGGCCGACGATATCTGGTTTCCGCCGCCCCCCAAGGATGTTAACTTCCACGACGAAGTCGCCGATCAGGCCGTAGCCAAGCAGATACATATCCGCGGCGAGGTCGTAGATACCTCGCCGGTCTATGATTGGCAAGCAGCGCCGGCGGGCGATTTGGAAAGCACCTGCCACCTCGCCTGGCAGCATTTCCTGGTCAACCTGGCTGATGCCTGGTGGCATACCGGGCGGGAAGAATACGCCGAAGAAGCCCTCCGGGCGCTGGAGGACTTTGTCACCCGGGTGGCGCCCGTGGAGTACGACATTGTCAACTACTGGCAGATCAAGCGCAGCGGATGGCGTGAGCTGGAGGTTTCGGTCCGATTGGCCGAATCCTGGCCGGCCGCTCTGAGCAAGCTGGTGCGCTATGAGCACCTCTGCCCTCGGCTGTGGGCGTGGATCATCTGGTCCGTCTACCAACACGCGGAATACCTGCTGCGGCATCGTTGCTTTGTTGCCAACCATGCTTTTACCAATGCCAGTGCCTTAGTGACCGCGGGGTTGGTGTGGCCGGAGTTCAAGCGGGCCCAGACGTGGGTCGAAGCGGGCCGCAAGTTCCTGGGGGAGGCCTTCGACGAGGAGTATTTCGCTGATGGGTTCTGCAAGGAAATGGCCATGTGCTATCACGGCGCTGCCCTCGGGTGCTACACGAGTTTGATGCCCCTGCTAGCATACAAGCAGCGAGAGGACCTTCTGCCACCCGAGATGCCCAAGAAGTTGCACAACGCCGTCAGAGCACGGTTGAAGACCCTTAAGCCGGATAAGACGGTCGGGTACTTCAATGACAGTTGGGCCTCGGTAGACGGGCTTCGGGAGCAGGCGGAGATGTTCGACGACCCCGAGCTGCTCTACGTGGCGACCGACGGCAAATCAGGCACGCGCCCCGGCTTCACTTCGGTCTTCCTGCCCGACAGTTGCTGGGTGACCATGCGCACCGGCTGGGACCGGGACGCCTGGCACCTGATCTTTGATGCCGGGCCGGTCGGCATCGCCCATCAGAACCACAACGCCCTCAGCCTCGAGGTCTACGCATACGGGAAGACACTTCTGACTAATAACGGCCCCTTCCGCTACTCCACTAGCCCTGAAGCCGATTGGCATCGGTGGTCGCGGTATTTCCGCGAACAGGCCCGGGCTAACAACACCCTCACGCTGCACGGGCAAACGCAACTGCTCAGAGATGCGGATGGTCAGATGGTCATTCATCCCCGCTTTGACTATGCCCGGGGCATTTTCACCGGCTACACCAAGGCGGCGGATGTCACCCATGTCCGCCAGATTCTGTTTGTCAAGGGGCGTTACTGGCTGGTACGTGATTTGGTGCGGGGCGACGGCGGCCAGCAGCCGGAGGTCTACTGGCATCTGCGGCCGGGGCCACATTCATTTGCACCCGAATCCGGTTCTTTTGCCAGCAACAACGAGCCCGGGCCAAACGTAGCGGTTGTGATGGCGTCCAGCCCAGCACTGCACCTGGAAGTGGTCGAAGGCCGCGAAGAGCCCATAGACGGGTGGTTTGCGCCGGCGTTTGTTGACAAGTACCCGGCCCCGGTGTTGATAGCTTCGCGCATCGGCGAGCTGCCGCTGTCCTTCGAGACGCTCATCCAGCCCGCTGCAGAGCAGGCCCCAGTCGCTGCAGTACGCCGGCTGACTCAGACCGAGGCCACCGTGGTCATCGAGATAGAAACGAGTGCGGGAGTGGATCTGGCGATATTCCAGGACACTGTCGCCGACCACGGTCAGATCGCGGAATGGGCGCCCTGGAGCACTGATGCCGAATGCCTGTGGGTGGAGGGCAGCGAGGACGGCGAGCGGATCTGGGCAAGTGGTGTTTCCCGCTTGTACCGCGACGGTCAGTGCGTACTGGAATCGGAAGACAAGATTTCCGGAGTTGAACTGCGGCCGATTGTCGAGGGGTATCTACTCAGTTTGGCCGACGGGCCGGGCCGCATCAAATCCGACGTGCACCTCGAGCTTGTCTGAATGACCACTCACTTTGCTGCACAGCGGGCACAGCTCGGTACAGCCGAAACGCGTATGCTGCTCGTCACTCCAGAATTGCCCAGCCCTGGTTCGCGATGTCAGCATGGCCACCCCGCCGTGGCTCGGAGTACCAGGTCGAGATTTCCCTGGGCTCGGCCTTAACATTGCGTACCAGGTTGACGCGCAGTAATCGGCTCGCCCCAGGGTAGATCTTCATCTCCGCCAGGGGTACGCGCAGCTCCGCCGTCCAGCGATCCGGGTAGACCTTGGCCGCCCAATCGCAATCAAAGTCGTGGGATATGTCAGCGTCGTTTCCATCGTTCCACTGGTCGAACAGTCCCCCTACTGCGTTGAGGGCAAACTGCGCCCAGGTCTCACTGTGCTCTGCCGAACGAACAAAGATCTCGACCCCATCGTCGCGCCAGACGACATCGTCACGTTCGGTTGCGTTTGCTACCAGTCTGCTAGTGTCCTGGAAGCACTCCAACGCCACATAGAGATTCTGCGCGTCGTAGGATAGCTTGATCACGGTTTGATAGGTAGCTGGTTCCATCGTGCCGCGGATGGTGAAGTCACTCACTCCTCGCGCGGCAGACCAGACCTTATCGTCCAAGATACCATCTATCTGCGGAGGTGTCACAGCTCGGGGCACACTCGCTATCTTCAGCGCCATTTGCCGCAGGTGCTCCACGGACATCTTGTATCCTGGCGAGCCGACTGTGGGAAAAGCCTCGTTGATTTGGCGCTCGATTGTGCGGCGGACCGCCGGCGCGTTGAGCAGGCCCCGCTGGGCTGCCTGTGCGAGTACCTCCGGCGCCAGTCGCGCCTTGAGCAGCAGGACCTCGGCGTTTACGTTGGCCGGGACTGACTTGCCGCCGAGCAGAACACGAACCGGGAAGTAAGCCAGCCGGTCGTCGCCGACTCGCTTCTTGACTTCTTCCCAGAATTCCTCCGGCGTCCGTGGCACGGGCAGGTCGTTCATAGCGGCAGCAATCTCTTGCAGCGGGCGCCCCTGCTCAATGAGGCTGCGGACTTCACTGCTCCCCCAGTGCGCACGGGCGAAGAGTGCCCCCATATCCCAGGTCTTGCGGAAGAAGTGGAGGCGCTGCTTGACCAGATCGCTACGAGCCAGGCGCTGAGCCTCGTCGAGGTACGCCGTACACTCAGCCACTACCTCAGGTGGATAAGCATCGAACAGGACATCCCGTGCGAAGACAAAGAAGCCCTCGCGGCAGTTGACATAGCGGGGATTCTCGCTGAGGGCCTGCTCGCAGCGCGCGAAGTATTTCTTCATCGGTTCGGCGGCCTCGCCGAACATCCGCTCGTTCCACTCATCCAAGAGCGCATCCAGGTCTATGTTAGGATCCCACCAGAGGGCGGTAGTCGCGTAGAGGCGCGGAGCATCCAGGCCCCAGTGAGGATAGGCCTCGGCGTACACGGCGACGAGGTTGTGCTTCAGGCCATGCTGGAGAGTATCCTGAAGCAGGTGAGGGTAGATGCGGGGCAGGATGAAGCGTGCACCGTAAGCATAGTCATAGAAGCCGATCTGGTCCACCAGAGCGCCCCAGTTTGCCACCACCTGCCGGGCCGCAGCCTGCGTGCGTGGTGCGTAGGTATCGGCTATCGCAAACGTAATGTAGGGCAGAATCCTCCGATCTATCTCCAAATCCTGAGGAGGACAAACGGTGTTGGTATACGCCAGACATCCCAGTAACTTGTCCGGGTGGGTCTTGGCGAGCTCCTGGGCTACTCGAGTCAACCACGAGTAGTAGAGATGAGAATATGGCGAGGGATAGCCGCCACATTCGAGTTTGCGATCTCGTAACGCCAGACACTGGGGACAGTGACACCAGCCGGCACCATCTGAAGTCCCGAAGGAGAATGACTCCTTATCGGGGTGTTCATCAAAATAGTCGCGGGCCGCCTGCGCGGCAACCTGTACCGTCCCCGGCTCGGTCATACACGGCTGCCAGTCGTGGGCTCCCTGCTTGGGCCGGAAGCGCTTACCATCCCGCAGAGGGAAGTACTCGGGATGCTGGTCGTAGTACTTATCGGGGTCAAAGATGTTTTGTAGATTGTGGTGGAATTCGTACCGAGCGTATCGGCTCGCCATGTGGACGCGATGACGCAAGGACCACTCAATCCCGCCGGGGGCATAGCCCACTCCGCTCCACTGTCGGGAGAGGAACGTCGGAGTTTCGACGATCTTTGTGGGGCTTAGCATAATCCGGTCCTGCTTGATAATATCTTCGCCTAGCGGGCCGGGCATAAGCCAGCGGACATTGAGATAGTCACGCAGGAACTGGCAAACCGCCCAATAAGTAGCCAAACGGCGCGGGCCTACCACGAAGGCACGGGTTGGCTCTATCACTATCATATGACCATCGGGATCCAGTTTCGCCAATTCCGCTCCCAGTATCTCTCGGGTGAGGCTACAGTCGCCAACGTAGAGGGGAAACTTCCCTGGGTTAGGTTGGAAGTCGTCTTCGCAGACAGTCTCAAGTTGCCGCCCGCTCACCTTCTCGATATATGTGGCGAGCTCGGTGTAAGGTTGCTTCGGTTGGATTCCGAAGGACCAACTGTCGGGTCCGGATGTCGCCGCCTCGTGACTGAACACAATTGTTGCTTGCCGGTTACCGTCCACCAGCGGAAAATCTGCCGCCCTTGCCACCGCTGACGTCCCTATCACCAACAGTAGAGTTATGACCCAGGTTCGCATCGTGCATCCCTCCTGTGATTGTCGAAAGTTTACCCGCCAATCAGAGCTACAGTTGCACCGGCTACTCCAGAATTAGCCATCCCTGATTGTCCAGGTCCCAGTGCCAACCGCGCAGCGGCGCAGGGTACCAGGTGGATAATTCCTCCACCCGGCCCCGAACACCTCGCACGTTTCTTATGATATTCATCCTTACCACCTGGTCAACCGCCGCTGAGATCTTCATCTCCGCCAGGGGTAGACGCATTTCGACGGTCCACCGATCCGCGTCTACCTGTGCTGCCCATTCGCAATCGAAGTCGTAGCCACTGTCAGGACCACTGCCGTTGTTCCATTCATCAAGTAGCGCACCGGCCGGATTTACCATAAACCGTGCCCAGGTCTCGGGATGCTGCGCGGAGCGCAAGATGATCGCCACGTAGTCATCATCGGGCACGGCGCCGTCGCGCTCGGTCGGCGGAGTAGACATACCCAACGCCTCGATGTCTCCCGCTGGGGTCATCGCCACGGCCCGGGCTTTGCGGGAGCAGTCGAACGCCACGTACAGATTCTCGCCGTCACAAGTGACCTTGGCAGTCGTCTCATATCGCGCCTGGACCAGGCTGCCCCACACCATGAAATCAGATAGGGCCAGCGCATCAGACCACACCGGGTCGTCGAGGACCCCGTCAATCTTGGGTGCAAGAATTGTCCTGCTAACACCGGCTACTTTCTGCGCCATTGCGCTTATCTCAGATACCGCCGCTTCGTAGGCCGCTGAGCCGTCCGGGGGGAAGATCTCCTGGATACGTCGCTGAATTCGTTGGCGAATTGCTGAGGCCTGGAGCCGGCCACTGCCCTGTGCTTGTTCAATAACTGGTTCGCTCAGCCGCGAGACCAACCACGAATATGTCTTAGCAGCGCCGCTACTGAGGAAGGTGCGTACTCCTCCCAGGATGCGGGGCCGGCCACCGGGCACCGGCAGCCAGTTCTCCTTGATCGGCGCGAAGGCGATTTTGTCCTTTCCGATACGCTGCTGTATTTCCCGCTTGAAATCCTGCGCTGTCAGCTTCTCTGGCACCTGTTGCAGCGCCTGGGCGACCTGCTCGATCGGTGCATCATTAGTCATAAGCTGGCGGATGTGCTTGTCAGGCCAGTAGGCATTAGCGAATACCAGGCCGAGGTCCCAGGTCTTGCGGAAAAAGTGGAGGCGTTCTTTCACCAACTCGCTCTTAGCCAGCCGAGCGGCCTCATCCAGATAGCCGGTGCATTCTTCCAACACCTCCGGGGTGTACACTTCAAACTGCGGTGTGCGCAGAAAGAGGTAGAAGTCGTCCGCCCATTGGTCGTAGCCCCGGTAGCTTACCCAGGCCTCTTCGCACCGCCTGAAATACTTCTTCATCGGCTCAGCAGCTTCGCGGAACATCCGCTCATTCCAGTCGTCGAAGAGGGCGTCAATATCCAAGTCAGGGTTCCACCAGATGCGTGCAGTCAAATACAAACGCGGGCCATCCAGTCCCCAGTTAGGATAGACCTCGGCATAAGCCCCTTTTAGGTTGTGTTTGACGCCATCTCGTATCGTATCCTGTACCAGGTGCGTGTAGATGCGTGGAAGGACAAAGCCAATGCCGTACGCATAGTCGTATTGCCCGATCTGATCAACCTTTGCCCCCCACAATTCAACCAGCTCGCGGACCGCATCACGATAGCGCGGCGCATAGGTGTCAGCGATAGTGAAGGTGATATAGGGCAGAATACTGTGGTCCAGCTCTATGCTCTCCGGGGGTGGTACACAAGGCCCGTAAGCCAGGCAGCCCAGGAGCTTGTCAGGGTTGGTCTTCTCCAGCTCTTGCGCCACCTTGTCCAGCCATGAGAAGTACAGGAGCGAATAACGCCCATCGTATTTGCTCCTGAGCTCGACGAGGGCTGCACAGTTCGCGCATTGGCAGAAGGAGTGATTGTCGGCCATGCCAAAGGCGAATGACTCCATGTCCGGATGCTCCGCCCAATAATCACGCGCCGCCTGAGCCGCAACTTTTACTGTCCCAGGTTCGGTCATACACGGCTGCCACCGGCCCTGCCCAGGTTGCCACCGTTTGCCATTGAGAATCGGATAAAACTCGGGATGCTGGTCGTAATACTTATCGGGGTCAAAGATCTTGGCAAGATTGTGGCTGAACCGGTATTTGGGGTAAATGCCCACTGACACCCGCTGCCGAAACGACCACGTTACCCCGCCTGGGGCTTTGCCCGCGCCGCTCCAAGCGCGCGAGAGCATCGCTGGTACCTCAACGCGGTGCGCTGGTGCGATTACAATCCGCTCTTGCGGTAGGATATCCTCGCCCAACGGCCCGGGAATCAGCCAACGCACGCCGACATAATCCTCCAGAAACTGGCAGACCGCCCAGTAGGTGGACAAACGCCGAGGTCCAACCAGGAAGACACGGTCGGGTTCAACGACTATCGTGAACCCCTCCCGATGTAGCTGAGCAAGCTCTTCGCCCAACGTCTGGCGGGTGATAGCGCACGGCCCTACGTAAATCGGAAAGTTGCCCGCCCCCGGCTGGAAGTCAGCTTCACAGACTACCTCAAATTTACGGCCCGTGGCCTTCTCCAGGTATTCTGCCAACTCATCTTGAGGATGAGCCTCGCTGCGGGCCTCATAATCCCGTGTCCATTCCGGCTCAAAGCGCTTGGCATCCGGATCGAAGACAATAATAGCTTGCTGCTCGCCATCGAGTACGGGGAAGTCTGCCCCAGCCGCCATCACTAAGAGGCTTGCCAGTAGCACAACGATCATCACAATGGTCGGCATGCAAGAACCCCCTTATTGCAGGGCAAGGAGATGAACAGCTTCTGTTGATGCTGACTGATGCGTCAGTTCAACGGCACCCAATCGTTCACGGTTGGACCCGATGCCTTGTACCAGGTGTTGCTCTCAGTATCCAGGATTTCGTCGCCCAGGCACTGCGGCCGCACCTGGCCGACGGGACTGCCCTCGCAGGTAATCCGAGGGACCATGCGAAAGACACTGTGTTGGGAAATCGCCTGTTCAATGAGACCCGGTTCTTCTTCGACTAACGGCTCAGTCACACCCATGCCCGGCTCCGCCATGCGAAAGCGATTGTTCTCCACGACGAGCGCCGATACGAGGGGATCGGTGCCCGCCGGGGTTTCGCAGGCAGCACGCAGCTGTATAGCCCCGTTAAGTACATTGTCGTAGATGTGGCCCGTGCGGCAGTAGGCGATGGATATCGCGGGGCATTCTGCTATCTTGTCTTCTCCCGGTTTGCGGTCGGCAGCCCAGGGCAGAAAGAAGTTGCAGTCGTGGATGGTAATCTGCGCACAGCCATGGTCCAGGTGAATTGTGCTCACCGGCCCCTCGACAGGAAGGAATGACACGTTACTATAACCGTTTTGCTCGAAGTAGCAATTGTTGATTGTGAAACTCTCAACGCTGAATGGGTGCTTGCCTAACTCCATGGTACCGCCCAGGTAGATGGCCGCCTTCGCGCACTTCTCGAACGCGCAGCCCTCAATGCGGTTACCGAAACCTCGGTTGGGCATGTGAAAGCCGATACCATTTCGACTGAAATAACAGTCGCGAATGATGCAGTTGTTGAAGGTGCCCACGCCCCCCGCGTAGATGCCTGCTTTGCGGCACCAGCGGATACCGGAATTGAGGAACCGGCTCGACCAACCCTCCGCATGTATGCCGTACTCCATTGGGCCGTGGATATAGCATGACTCTAGCGTAAAGTTGTTGTGCCACTTGATGTTCAGGGCAGTCTTGCCGCCCCTAAGCCCGATATGAGAGAGGTGGCCGCCGTACGCAGATTCTCTGTACGTCAGCCCCGTCCAGTCAATGACATTCTCCGTCTCCACCTGTTGGGAAATCACCGAAAGGTTATGCCCGTCGCCGAAGACCCGTAGGCCACAATGCCAGCCACTGCGCGTAAGCTCTCGTTTGACCGGCACGATCACAATCGGCTGACGGGTCTTGTACTCACCAGCGGGCACGTAGAGCGGCCTCAGTTCCTGTTGGGCTACCTCGATGGCTTTTTGAAACGCCGGTTGCCAATCCTCCTTATCGGTGCCAGGATTCTCCACGTCCGCGACGTAGTCCGTTACATTGATTACGCCCTCGGGCGGCTTCATAAACGTTAGCTCCCTTTCGTCCCCCTGTCCTGTGCCCTGTCCTGTGAGCACCACGAATAGTCCGATGAGCACCGCCACTAGTCCCAGGGCAATTGTCATCCTTGCGCGGTTTATCATCCTTTTTCTCCCCTTTGCAGATTTGGGTTTGCAACTCCGTTTTGTGCTGGCCCTCAGTTAGGTTTTCCCGTGTTTATTGCTGTAGGTGCCTCAGTCAAGCGGCACCCAATCGTTCACGGTTGGACCCGATGCCTTGTACCAGGTGTTGCTCTCA
>CAYNMY010000042.1:0-9342 GCA_964398275.1 uncultured Armatimonadia bacterium
AAAGCGCCCCAGTAGACGTCCTCAGCGGTCAGGCGCATTTCTGCGGGCCAGATCCAGTCCTCCAGCCACGTCTGGCGGGCCATATCGTCTGCATAGCCCCGAAACAGCGTCATCGCCAGGTGAGTGTGGGCGTTGACCAGGCCCGGCAGTACCACACACCCGCCCGCATCAATGATTTCCTCGCCCGAGTGCGGCGGAGCACCCTCCGCCGGGCCGGCGTAGCCGATCAAGCCCCCGTCCACACAGACTACACCGTCGGGAATCGGCGCACAGTCGGGCGTCATCGTCAGCTCAGTCCCGTTTACAATGCGCAGATTAGTCACTATGCGTGTCCTCAATACTTGGGGGTTCGACAACCGGCCGCGTGCCCCCACGATCCTGTGGTGCTCTGTCTCATCCAACCAACTCCACAGTGGTAGCCTTCATCGCGCTGAACTCGTGGGTTGTTTCACGAGCAGAGCCACGGATCCTGACTTTCTTCTCCAGTAGATTCCGTGGAATGTGCCCGCTAAAAAACAGAGTCTGGTCCTCATAGCTGCACGTCACTGGTCGCTGCGTCACAGGGTCCATGACGCGCACGGTATGATTTATCAGGTCAACCGCTAGCATGAGCCCGGTGACCTCCACGTGCCGCCACCGTTCCTGAGGTCTGCGCATCCTTCTGCGCTCCCCGGCGGGAATCCTAGCTCCGATCCCCAACCCACCAAGACCCTCGGGCATTTGCAACTCGAGTACTTGACCCCGAGTTGATAGCGCGCGTCGCATCTTCTTAAAGGAGCGTGCAACATATTCCCGCTCTTCGGAAGTTGGAAGCAAGGTAGACAGTGCCTCCTCAGACTCTGTATCTGCAAGAATTTGCAGGCTCTGCATATACACTTCGGCCGCCTGGAAACTCGTGGGATCCGGATGCTCGCTCGCATCTGGGCGTGGTAAGCGAAGACCGAACGACATGCTTCCAGGAACGAGCGCAGTAAGGGACAGGTCCCAGTACCGGGACTCCTCACTTCTGTAGCGCCCGCCGCCTGGTTTCAGCGTCAAGCCGCCAATCGCGGCTGCACAGCCTCTGATCCCGCGCTTGAACCCATCAACTACATCCCGAAAGAGCGCTATATCAATCTCACCCGGTCGCCCCTTGGGGCCCTCGGTGCTTGCCCAAATGTCGGCGCTGGACATGATCTGAGGTAGCGTCACACCCTGGCCCCGCAGCATGGCCCCACGACTCACAATCGCGATCCACCAAGGGAGCGCACCGAAGGCACACCTGAGGCTCACGCCCTGCAATTCTCGCTGCCAATCCGCGGACGCCTTTGCAAATGATTCCGCGAATGCGTCATCCGCTTGGATCAATTCGATCTGCACCCCAGGTTCAGCGGCAAGTGCCTCGCGACCGCAAAGAAAGGCCATAACCTCTTCGGCGGCCTCAAGGGAGTAGGGCTGTACTATCAGTTCGGCGGCCAGCCGATACTGGAACAGGTACTGCTCGGTTAGCTTTTTGTTCGTCATGGTTTTAGCCACCGCACATTGTCCTGCCGGTCCACATAGGTACGCTCGACATACAATGCATTGAATATCTCCCCCGCTGGGAGTCTGGCCATTACAAACAGCTTTGATCTTGGGTCGAAGAGGCCAAGCCTCCCTGCACCTCCGTGTTCGTAAGCTACTAAACAGCTTCCCGGTCTGATGGCATTCCTAACGTCGGCATCTCGTACTCTATGTTTCTGTAGCTTGGCGTAGAAGTCCTTGTCAAGCCTTTGCCCCGTTGCGAACCCCCTCTTGGCGCAGTCGAGGAAGTACGCCCATTGGGCCTGACTATATGCCCCGTCCAGAGGGCAATTCAGAACAGGTGTACCATTAGTGGTCGGGAAGCCTGCTTGGGCGCTTCGCTGCGGGCTGCGCCCTGCCTTTCCCTTGCGGCCATGTGTCGTCTTCACCGTGCCTCAGCTTCTCTCCCAGCGTAGGTGTGTCTCAAGTAGCCCAGTGCGTTCCCCTTATCCGCCCATTGCCTCCTCATTCGCCCCAGACGCAATGTATCCCTTCGCACCCATCAGGCCAGGTCCACCAGCCACGGATTGGTGGCGAGTTCTGTGCCGAGAGTAGATTGGGGGCCATGACCCGGATAGAGCACGGTGTCCTCGGCAAATTCGTTGATGATGCGACGCAGCGACGCCTCAAGTAGCGAGAAGCTGCCGCCCGGCAGATCGGTGCGGCCAACCCCACCCGCGAAGATAAGATCGCCGGTTAGCAGCACGTTCTCACCGTCCACGGCCAGACAGACGCTGCCCGGGGAGTGCCCGGGCGTGTGCAGGACACGAATGCGCTGCTCGCCGACGGACACGCGGTCGCCTTCGCCATACTCCCGAAGCTGCGGCAAGCGTACCTCGCCCAACTCAGGCAGGGCGTAATCAGCCAGCATCGGTAGTTCATCGGGGTGCATATAGACCTCAGAGACGCCGGTTTTCTCGACCAATGTCTGCACATCGAGCACGTGGTCGGGATGCGCGTGAGTGCACAGGATAGCAGTCAGGGTCGCTTCCTGCCGCGCGAGTTCCTGCAGGATGATCTGCGCATCGCCGCCGGGATCAACTACCGCCGCCTGGCCGGTTGCCGGGTCGGTCAAGATGTAACAGTTGGTCTGGAGCAGGCCAACTGTGAGTGCAACTACCCTCATGTGTCTGCCTCCATTGCTTAGTTGCCTAGATTAGAGCAATATCGCTTGTCCCTTTCGGGCCGGCCTCACTACGCTCGACACGGCCCCTCCGACGGCCTAGCTCACCCCCTACGATAAGATTCTGGGAGGGGCCGGCCTTCGCAGGCCATAGCCTGCTACGGCGGGCGAAGGCCTGTCGCAGGAAGTTTCGCAACGCGAAGCCTCCAAGGCTGGCCCTGAGAGTGCGGACAATCTTAGGCCGGCTTATGCAACCGACCACTATCTTCCCTGTATGTCACCACGCCCCCACCAGAGCGGTGGAGGCGTACAGACCGATTCCATGCTCAATTGCGGCGTTGGCTCACGCGCTCAGGTCAGACCGCGCACCAACCGACGTTGCGCCGTAGCGTTCGTGCACCCGGCGGACATAATCGTGGTCGTATTCACCCAGCCTGCCGGCGTGGTCGTAGTGGGCTTCTGCCTGGCTATCCCGGCCCATTCGCTCAAGTTGCTCGGCCAGTAGATAGCGATAGGCGGCATTGTCCGGTGCAATCTCTACACTGCGCTGGAACATCGCCAACGCCTCTTCGTTCGACTGCTCACGCACGTAGGCAATGGCCAGGCGCAGATGATAAAAGTCGTCCCACGGGCAGCACTGTACCGCCGACCAGTATGCCGTCGCCGCGGCCTGCCAATCGCGCTTGCGGAAGTATAGCTCGCCGAGCTTGAAGTGGTAAAAGCCGTGCCGGGGCGCCAGTCGCACCGCCGTGCGCAGCGACTTTTCGGCCTCGCTGTGCTTCCCCCCAGCGAGGTACAACCAACCTAACCGGTAGTGATAGTAGGGCCGCTGCGGCTCACAGTCAACAGCTCGCTCCAAGGCCGATCTGGCCGCGGCGAACCGCCCGCGATGGATCAGAAAATCGGCCAGGCTGAGGTGCGAATCCCCGTGTTGGGGGGAGATTCTCAGCGCCTGACGGTAGGCCTTGAGCGCCTTGTCTTCCCGTCCCGCCATGGCATAGGCATCTCCCAGGCGAATCTGCACCTCGACGTTGCGACTGTCCAGCCGGGCCGCCTTGGTGTAATGCTTGATCGCCTGGTCGAATTCCTCTTTTTCGGCAAGCTGGTCGCCAACAGACAGCCACATGCGCGCCTGCGACCTGTCGAATTTCTGCTTGTTTTTCCGTCGGCTGCTACTCATATTCTCTGCACAATGCGACCGCGACTCGCTAGACCTGCTCCGTATCTATGATGAAGGTTACCGGCCCACTATTCACCAAGTCAACCTCCATCACTGCGCCGAACTGCCCCTGGGCCACTTCGACGCCCCATTCGCGCAACGCGGCCACGAACTGCTCGAACAGCTCCTCCGCCCGGCGCGGCTCGGCAGCACGAGTGAAACTGGGCCGCCGGCCCTTGCCGATGTCGCCGTACAGAGTGAAATTCGGCACGACCAGTACCTTTCCCTCCACCTCCGGTAGCGCCAGATTCATTTTGCCCGCCTCGTCGGCGAATATCCGCAAGCCGGCGATCTTCCGCGCCGTCCAGTTGATCTCCTCAGGCCCATCGCCGTCGGTAAAGCCCACCAACACCACCATCCCGCACCCAATTTCCCCGAGCACTTGCCCGGCAACCGTCACCTGCCCCCGCGAGACCCGTTGAATCACGGCACGCATTGCTTACCTCCTGATAATACTGCGCTTGACTCCCGTTATGCGTTCTTCTAGCGCAGGAGCCGGGGAGTAATCTGCCAGTCCCTGATGTCCACCGCGCCTTGTTCCTCCGGGCTGGCTGGCCCTAGCAGCGTGCTGTCACCCTCCAACTCCCGGACGAAGGCGTCGTCGTTGTTGATCTGGACGAATTCGGTGGGGTCAAATATGCGAATGGCATCGTTGCCCAGCGGCCCGAGACCGTCGTAGGTGGGCTTGTCAGTAGTGGTCACGGTCGGTTCGAAAATGAGATCGGTTGTGGTGATGAAGTTGATGCTGATATTGGTCAGGTTGAGGCCCAGGTTGGCCAGGTTAATCGTCGCCCGCAGCGTATCAGTGCCGTTGGGAGGTACGGACATGTAGGGCGGCCCGAGGGGCGTGCCAGTCGCGGTGACCACCTCCAGACCAACCACCGCCTGATCGCCGACGACCAGATCACTGGTACAGAAACTTGCCCCCGGGATGGGAGGATCAGCGGTCGCCTGCGTGGAGTTGGCGGTGAGCGTCGCGGTGTCAGTGCTGACCTCCCCGGTGCGGGCGCTCTCGAAGGCCACGTCAACGTCGGCTGTTGCTGCACCGATCTCGATGGTCTGGCTGCCGCTCAAATCCGGTCCGGTCGCCACCGTGAGCGTCAGCCCCAGCTCATCCAGCGAATCCGCCGCCAGCAGCGCCCCGCGGTTAAGCGCATCAATCTGGGCCTGTTCAGCGGCGTCGAGGGCGCGCCCGCCGTCAACAGCAGGCGTGAACACTACCGAGCCAGGGACCACTGCACCATTCGCATCTGTCCGCAGCTCCAGTGTGCCGGCATTCTGGTCCGAATCGTTGGTCACCGCATCAATCGCCCCGGTGCCAGTGAGCGTAACCGCACCCAGATTGACCGCGGTTACCGTAACCGTGCATTCCCCGGCGTCACCACCGCTGACAGTGCCGGTGACATCCAGGAAGCCGGCGGAAAGATCGCGGATAACAACATTGAGGTCAGCGGCGTACAATTGGTACTGGCCGGCGTGATACTCCAGAAAGTGGGTAATCGAGCCGGTGCCCCAGCCGTTGCCCCAGTAGGGCCCGGAGGCTACCGGCACGGGGAAGTCAGCACCCTCGTCCTGGTCGGTGTCGAAGGCGACGTAGTAGTAAAAGTCGTCATTGACCGGCCCGGCCATCTGCCAGACGATCTCCAGCACCGCCTCCGGCACCGGACTGATACCGCCTTCGCCGCCGCGCGCACAGCCGCTTAGGCCGGCCAGTGCCGCTACAAGCAATGCCACTAGCAAGCTCCGTCGGCTCATCCCCGCACCTCACGACGCGCCAGGCCTCGGCGCAAGAGTTCCTGTGGGTTCTCTTCGAGCACCTCCTGGAGTTGGCCCTGCGGAATACCCGCGCCCTGCGCGACCTGGCGGGCGAACTCCTCGGTAAGATACTCGCCCGGCATGTGCCCGTCGCTGTTGACCACCAGCCTTGCGCCCGCTGCCAGGGCCCGCTCGACTACCAGCCCGTTGCATAGACAGTGCCCCTGGCGTGCGGTAACCTCCAGGAAGACGTCATTTTCCGCGGCCAGATTCGCCTCTTCCTCGGTCAGTAGCCCCGGATGGCCCAGGATGTCTACCTGCGGGCAACTGACCGCGGCCAGGTTCGTGCCCGGCTCAACGGGCTCGACGATCGTCTCGCCATGTACCACCACCAGCTCCGCGCCCAGCTTGCGCGCCCGCGCGGCCAGCTCGGGTATCGCCGAGGCCGGGACGTGGGTTATCTCCACACCCACCAGGCAGACGAAGTTCCAGCGCTCCGCAGCCAGCACCGCCTCCCCCCTTTCCTCTTCGATTATCCGCTGCATTACGCCCGCACCGACATGATCGGCGATGCCCAGCGCGGTGTACCCGCTGGCGATGCAGCGCCGTATCAACTCCATCGGCGAAAGCACACCATCACTGAGGAACGTATGAGTATGAAAATCGTATAGCATGCTCAGAACCATCCCTTTTCAGCGTTTCGACTTTGCTTCGCCAGGAGCGTACCCCCCTCATAACTGCTCTTGGCGTTTCAGTGGCACAGGCATCCTGCCTGTGGCTTCTAACGGCATATCCACGGGCTGGAAGCCCGTGCCACCAGACACTCGCCCCTACGAACGGCAAAGGCCGCCTCACCCCCGGCCCCTCTCCTTTCAGGAGAGGGGAGAACGGCAAAGCCGATACAGATCATCTGCGTAAGAGCCAGGGAATTGCCCGCTCTTCAAGCTGGAGGCGATACGCCCCGTTCGAGACCAGCGGGCCAGCGTCCATTATCATCACACGTCCGTTCTGAAACTCCAGGTAGCCGGCCGCGAGCTGCCGCCCGTCAGCCACCGTGATAAGCGGCTCCACCGCGCGCCCCACAACCCGTGTGCCCCACGGTATATTGCCCAGCTCCGGCAACGGGCCGCCTGTTGCCTGGGCGGGGCCTCCGGCACGACTCAGCGCGCAAACTGCCCCGAACTGGGTCAGCGCCTGGTTGAGACACACCAGGCGGATCTGGCGATCGGTATGCGCGTGCGCCAATGCCAGCAAGCTGCCCCCGGAGGCAACGTACTGATATATCTCCGCCAGCTCGGTGACGCTGAACCACCGCCAGGAGCCGAGCACGACCAGTTCCGGGCGGCTGCGCAGCGCCTCAACCAGAGGATCCTCAACGTCACGAATCCGCAGGGCCTTGATCGGCAGTTCGCTCTGCTCCAGGGCACCGACCACCACCGCGGCAATCTGCGGCCAGTGGTCTTCGCTGGCCTGGCAATCGTAGAGTATAGCACCGGCGAAATCGCGCCGCTCCAGGGGCAACGCGACGTGGCCCGGAGGGATACTCATTCCTGGCGCTACGCTGACTGCTGCCAGTTGGGCCAACCGACTGGACCACGACACCGCCCGCGCCAGCAAAGCCAGGCCGCTACGCTGCTCAGGAGGCTGCTTGATGTCGGCTACCACAAGCTGGTCAGGAATGACGATTACGCCGCCCTCGTCTACCGGCACGCCGGCACATACTATACTGCCGCCCTGCCTGGCGATCGGCACGATCCGCTCACCAGCAATCCTCATACGCAGCGAGCCGGCCTCGGGTGGGCTCAACCCCACTGTCAGCGCGCTGGGATAGAACTCCAGGGCTGCGAGCGTAGCCCGCTCGGCAACGATCTCCATTCCCAGCGCTGTGAGAAAGGTGTTGGCCTGCTCGACGTGGCGCTGTCCCCGGCCCACAATCAGCACCATACCACCACCGGCGCGGATGAACTGCGCCAAGGTCTCGCGCCATTGAGCGTCGCGCAGGCTGTTGTCGTCAGTAACCAGGCTGGTGGGCGCTGGGTCGGGGAGCTGCCGGACAGGGGCCTCAACGACCTCCACACCCCGGCTCTGCAAGCTGCTGACCAGATGTTGCTCGACGTCCCGCAGGCGACCGGAGGAGGGCAGATCAATGAGTGCGGTATCTTGGGCCGCACCGACCGGACTACCCAGAAGCACTGCTGCCAGGAAGACTATTGCCGAACTGAGAGAACTTCTGTTAAGGCTGGCTGTGCTCATCGCTACACTCCCCTGCCGAAACAATCTTCCGCTATGACGTTGTGGGCGGTCTGCGCTTTGCTAAGGCTATCTTCACCAAATCCGCCCACATTCCTCCTGAGAGTGGGCTACCTATCTTCCCGGGAGATAGTGAGAAGGAGGAGGTGCGGGTGACCAACGCCGCGAATTACCCGGACGGCGCTGAGTTCGCCCTGGCTGTCCGAAACTCAATCAGGGAGGCACAATATGTCCACAGAACACACCCACGAGGTTGTTGAGCTAGCTGCCCACGCCGTCACGCGCGGCCCCAAACACCATTTCTTCGGCTATTACGATATGTTGCAGTGGGATGCGACCGGCCGGTATATGCTGGGTCTGGAGACGACCTTTATGGACCGTTCCCCCGAGCCCGAGGACCCCGCTGTTATCGGGTTAATTGATACCGAGGACGACTGCCGCTGGGAGCCGCTGGCCGAGACTCATGCCTGGAACTGGCAGCAAAGCACGCGGCTGCAGTGGCTGGCAAGTGCCCCGGAGCGAGAAATCATCTACAACGACCGCACCGAAGACGGCTTCGTCGCGGTGATCCTGGACGTGCAAACCGGGGAAAACCGTACACTGCCGCACCCGGTAAACATAGTCACACGCGACGGCAGCCAGGCGCTGACGCTGAACTTCTCGCGGGTGCACCAGTACCGGCCCGGGTATGGTTACCCGGGGCTTAACGATCCCTCAGTCCACGAGCCGGCTCCCGCAGACGACGGCGTCTTCTGGATGGATATGCGAACCGGGGAAAGCCGGCTGATCGTCTCTTTTGAACAGCTCCTGGAGCTTCAGCCGCGCGCGGACTTCGAGGGCCCATCGCATTGGGTCAATCATCTAGAGATCAGCACCGACGACCAGCGCTTCTCTCTGCTGCATCGCTGGACGCTGCCCAGTGGGAGCTGGTGGACGCGACTGATCACCGCCAATATGGACGGCTCCGATATCTACCTGCTCAACGACCACGACATGGTCTCGCACTACGACTGGCGCGACGGGACGCATATTCTCGCTTACGCCAGACATCCAATGGCCGACGATGATTTCTATCTGTTTACCGATAGGAGCGAGGAAGTCTCGCTGCTCGGCGAGATGATCCCTGGCCAGGATGGTCACTGCTCATACTCGCCCGACCGCCGCTGGGTGCTCAACGATACCTACCCCGATGCCGAGGGAATGCGGACGTTGATGCTCTACGAGGTGGCCACCGACCGGCGCATAGACATCGGCAGATTCTTGTCGCACAGCCCGCCGTTGGCCGAACTGCGCTGCGACCTCCACCCGCGCTGGAACCGCGCGGGTACCCAGGTATGCTTCGACTCCGTCCACGAGGGCAGCCGGCAAATCTATGTGGTGGATGTAGAGGCAGTGGTTAGTGGCTAGTGGACAGTGGAGAGTGAACGGCACAAAACGGTAGGAGCGACATTCT
>CAYNMY010000043.1:0-9268 GCA_964398275.1 uncultured Armatimonadia bacterium
CCCTTCGTCGCCTCGCGCCACTCATCGCCGCGCAGGGCGCCGTGGAGCGTATGCTGCTTCTTGTCAGTACCAGAGTAGTTCAGACTGGCCAGCGCCCCGCCGCCGTCCCAGCCCCGGCCGGTGATGCGCACAAGGTACTGGCGGTGTGGGCTGCACACACGGCCGATCTTTATGCGGCTTACGTGATAGCCCGAGTCTCGGACCGGCGCCTGCGCGGGATCATCAACCAAACCGCTATCCTCCAGCAGTTCGTCGGCAACTAACTGGGCCGTACCGTCCGGACTAATGAACAACCGCTCGCCATCAATCAGACTTCCGGTAATCTGCAACTCGCCACTTGCAGATGCAAACACGATGTTCTGAATCTCGCCGCCGTGCGCGCGCAGCACCAGCGTCCGCCGGACGGACTCGGACGCCCAGTTCGGCTCGAGCCATTCGCCTGTGCCGCTGGAGAAGCTGTGGGCCGCGCCAACCGGCAGCGTGGATGTGCTCAGATCGGCGCTGACTGGCTCTGTGCGGCTGCACCGGGCCGGCGCCGCCAGGCCCGGATATTGCCCGTCCACCGGTGGCTCGACCACCGCGATGTCCCAGGTGACTGTGCTGTTCTCGTGCGGTCCAATATCCTCAAGTCTGCGCCAGACGGTTTGTCTGACCGCAGCGTTCGGCGCGCCCTCAGTCTTCAGGCCGGGCGGCAGTTGCAACTGGACCATCACGCGCCGGGCTATCGCGTCCTGGGGGTCGGCGAAGTGCAGCGCGTCGCGACGGTTGGTCACCGTCACCCGTAGCGGGATGACATCGCCGGCAACGGCTTCCTGGAAGGCCAATTCTCCCTTGACTGCCAGGCCCTGTTCTTGATAATAGCGGTCGCGCACGTCCACGCCAATATCCTTCTGCGTGCAGAAGCGGGCGTGGTGGCGGCGCCAGCCCTCCCGCTTGCTGGGCGGCGGCTCCTCCGCAGCCACCGCCGGGTCAAGGAAGCGGACACTGCCCTTGCGGCACTGCCCACTACAGAAGAGGAAGTAGCCGAGATTGCGCGAGGATTTGTCGTACTCAGTAGCCGCCTCACGGGCTTTTTCCCACAACACCTCACGCATAAAGGGCGGGTGCGATAGCTGAGTGAAGTACACAGCATCCAGCTTCCGAGCTTTGTCCGCCCAGCCAACAAAGGATTTCCAGATATTCAGATGTCCAACCAATCCCTGGCACCACGGATAGCCGACGATGTCCCCCAGCTCATAGCCGATAGGTTCCAGGTTGGGATGCCGGTGGTAGAAGATGACTGCTTCAGGATGCAGCTTGTGAACGTGCTTGTGGATAGCCTCCAACGCAGGAACGTACTTGTGCTCGGCAACCCACGCGTACAGGTCCTTGTCGTCGCTGACCTCGTGACCCATCTCAGCGGCGATCTGTTCCCGATACGGTTCGATCCACTCGAACCTGCGCTGGCGACCAAACCACATCGGCATCTCTTCCCAGAAGACCCAGCCCAAGAGCGCCTCGGGCTTGTCCAACAGCGACCGGGCATTCACCGTGTCTTCGATGCGCTGGTGAATCGCCTCCCGCACACCCTCCTTGTACCAGTAGTCCAGGCAGGTCGCCAACCCGGCCCTGCCAGTGCCGAGGTGATGGGTGGGCCGGAGGCTGTAGACGACCTTGAAATCAGGATTGTGCCGGAGGATCTCGTTAATGACCTCGGCGGTTGTCTGGGGCCGGCCGTGAGGGATGTAGACCCAGTCGAACCGAGCGATTTCCAGGAGTGCCTCCCGGCGCGAGGGAGGGTCAGCGTAGACACCGTGGCCGAGCGCCATATACTCGGCGTAGGCGGCAGTGACTGTGCCGCCTGCAGTCAGCAGTATGAGCAGTGCGCAAGCCCAGCGGATGCGAAGGGCTGTCATTGTGCCCCCCCGTTTCTAGCGCAAGGATGCTTTGCCACTTGTTAGTTGTACACAAGACCGTATCTCTCCTTCTCAAGCTGGCGGCTGCGGGCAGGAACATATCTCAGGAAGGGACGACCGGCCCGGGCGCGGAATTCATCTGACGACTACCGATTGCAGTGCCTGAGGGATAAGATGCCAGACGAAATCCTGTAGGAGGATAGCACGGCAGTGATAGTGAAGATTGACTTGCGTTCGGACACCAAAACCCTCCCCTCGGATGGGATGCGCAAAGCGATGGCCACTGCGCAGGGCGGCGACGAGGTCGCCGGCGAAGACCCCACGGTCAACGCGCTGGAGGCCAGAGCAGCCGAGCTGCTGGGGAAAGAAGCCGCCCTGTTCGTGAGCTCCGGGACCCAGGGCAACCTGGTCAGCCTGCTCGGTCACACCCAGCCCGGCCAGAAGATCATTTTCGAGCAGGATGCGCACCTCTTCCACTACGAGCGCGGCGGGCTGGCGCGGATAGCCGGCCTACTGGCGCACCCGCTGCCCGGGCATCACGGCGCAATGGACCCGGCAGATGTGGAGGAGGCCATCTGGCCCCAGGAAGCACACCGCGCACCCACCGGGCTGGTCGCGCTGGAGAATACGCACAACCGGGCCGGCGGGACCTGTCTCACCATCGAACAGACGGAAACCGTCTGCGAGGTGGCCCATCGCCACGGTGTGCCCGTGCATATTGACGGGGCGCGCATCTTTGACGCCGCCGTGGCCCTGCGCGTCGAAACACATGAGTTGGCGGCCCCGGCCGACTCGGTTACTTTCTGCCTGTCCAAGAGTCTGGGTGCGCCGGTGGGCAGCTTGGTCTGCGGCAGCGGCGAGTTCATCGCCCGGGCGCGGGAGTTCCGCAAGGTCCTGGGCGGCGGCATGCGCCAGGCGGGTATCATCGCCGCCGCGGGCCTGGTCGCGCTGGAACACGAGCTGCCCCGCCTCCACGAGGACCACGAGAAGGCCAGGCAGATCGCCGAAACCCTTCAGGAGTTGCCCGGTGTGCACCTTGACATAACCACCGTGCAGACGAATATGGTACGATTCGAGCTGCGCCGGGACGACATGGCCGCACCTGACCTGTGCGCCTGTCTGGCAGACCACGGGATAAAGGCACGAGCCCAAGACGCCACACGGATTCGGTTCGTGACGCACCGGGACATAAGCTTTGCCGACGCCGAGCGCGTATGCATTGCCCTGTGCGAAGTGCTGGCCTCGGATTGACCGATGCAGCCCCCAACTCTATAATGCCCGCTGGCATATTACACCAGCTATTGAAGGAGTGTCACAGTCAATGAGCTTTCCGATGACCGAAATCGGCGGAATCTCGGTATCACGAATGATGATAGGAACCAACTGGTTTATGGGGTGCTCCCACACCAGCCTGGCCAAAGACCAGTGGCTCAAGCGCTATATGACCGTGGAGCGCATTGTCGAGGTGCTGGAGGCCTGCACCGCGGAAGGCCTCAACTGCATCTGCAGCGGGCCAGACGAGAAGATACGTGCAGCGCTGCTCGCCCACGAGGAAAAGACTGGCCGCCACATCTACTGGTTCATTACCCCCGTCGGACCGTCTCTGAGCGAACTTCTGGACAATGTTGAGGTCTGTGCCGAGTGGGGCGCGGAGTTTTGCTTCCCCCACCAGTCTTATACCGATAACAACCTGTTCGTCGCGGAGAAACGAATTGAGGGACTTGAGGAGATCGTCCAAAAGATCCGTAGCCTCGGTATGAGTCCGGGCCTGAGCACACATAAGCCGGAGACCATAACAGTCTGCGACGCAACCGGATATGACGTAGCCACTTACATCCAGCCATACAATGCGGCGGGCTTTCTCTGCCAGGTAGAAACGGACTGGGTGGCCCGGATCATCAACAACACCCCCAAGCCAGTTATAATCATAAAGCCGCTGGCTGCCGGGCGCCTTCTGCCACCCACCGGGCTGAGCTTTGTCTATAACTCGATCAAGCCCATTGACACGGTCTGCGTGGGCTTACTTAGCCCCGAGGAAGCGCGAGATGATATCAGTATCGCCCGCAGCTTGCTCACTGGCATCAAAGAGAAACGCCAGTTGCAGTACACGCGCAGCAAATCGGCCCTGGAATCCCACATGCGACCGTAGAACTAACCTGACATCGGACTGGGCTGCTTGTTGTGTGCCCAAAACAGGAGATGCACATGCTCACGATCAAGCATTACGAGGGCAAACCCGATATTGACCGTCTGACGGCTACGGTGCACGGCGAGCCGACAGACCGCGTCCCGCACTTCGAGATACTGATCGAGTCAGAGCACGTCGAGAAGCTGCTGGGCCGCCCGGCTGGCGATACTCTCGGGGTAGGCGATGAAGCCGCCAAGGGCCCCGCCGCCGCCGAGCAGGTCATCCGGCCGATGTATGCCGCCGACTACATTGAGTTGTGCCAGATCATCGGCCAGGACGCTATCTGTGTGGAGTCGCTGTGGACGCCGCTGCGGCACGTGCGCGAGGATGGCAGCATCGGGCTGCTCACCGACCGTAGTATCAAGAGCGAAGCCGACTTCGACAAAATTATCTGGCCCACAGAAGCAGACCTCGAAGACCGGCTGCAATACGTCCGCGAGTACGTCAACGCTGCCCAGGGCACCGGCATCGGCGTTATGCTGGCCGGATTCTGTATCTTCCAGACGCTCTATGAATTCGTCATCGGCCTGCACGACTGTATGATAATGCTGATGGAGAATCGTGAGTTCTTCGGGGAGCTGATGTCGCGGTCGGCGGACCATTACGCCGAACTGGTCAGCCGCGCCATCTCCGAGGGGGTGGATGTCTTCCTCGCCGCCGACGACTTCGCTTTCAAAAGCGGCCTGTTCGTGCGGCCCGAGATATTCGAGGCGATCTGGCGGCCGCATTTCGACCGCATCCTCGCGCCGATGCGTGCGGCCAATATCCCCATAATGTTCCACTCGGACGGTAAGCTGGACGAGGCGATGGATATGCTGCTGGATATGGGCGTGGATTGCATCACGCCGATGGACCCTTCAGGCATTGACTACCGCGCCTACAAGAAGCGCTATGGCGATCGGGTGACGCTGCTGGGCAACATTGACATAACCTGGCCGCTGGTCAAGGGCAGCCCCACCGACGTCGAGCAGGATGTGCGCGAGCATACCCAGGTACTCAAGCCGGGCGGGCGTTGGATTGCGGCCAGCAGTCACAGCGTGGTCAACTACATCCCCCACGAGAACTTCGTGGCGATGATCAACGCCTTCCACAAGTATGGAAGGTACTGAACCGTGCGCTGCCGAAGGGAGAAAAGAGTCTTGCACCGATGCGCCGGTATTTGCTGCTTACCCTATCAAATACGGAGGCTAAGCAATGAAGGTTGGCATAAGCTGCATTATTACGCCGCAGGAATGGTCCTTTTCTGAGCTGCTGGCGAATTGCCAGAAGCTAGGCTACGAGGCGGTGGAGCCAGTAATTCGCAACGACGGAGAGCTGACGCTGGATACCGAGCCGTCCCGATTGGCCGAAATGGCCGCCGAGGCGCAGACGGCAGGCATCGAGCTGGCCAGCAGCGTGCACCAGGTAAAGCCCCGCGTGGATATTATGACCAACGATCTGGCCTGCCGCGAAGCCAGTATGGCGGCCATTGAACGTAGCTTGCGCGTGACGCAGGGCCTGGGGATAGACACGATGCTGATCACCCCGGGGAATCTCGGGCCAGATTGCCACTATGATGACGCCTATTACAACGCCCTGACCACGTTGCGCGCTCTCGCTCCAGCGGTCGAGGAGATCGGCGTAAACCTGGCGGTGGAGTACGTCTGGAACTGGTTCCTGACCAGCCCGCTGGAATACCGCCGGTTTCTCGATGACGTGGACTGTACGCAGATTGGCTTCTACTTCGATTCAGGCAACATGGCGATACAGGGCTACCCCGAGCAGTGGGTCAATATCCTGGGCCGGCATATGAAGAAAGTCCACCTGAAGGACTTCCGGCGCAGTGACTACTCCTGGCCGCCGCTGACCGAGGGCGATGTGGACTTTCCGGCGGTGATGGCCGAGCTGCGCCAGATCGGCTACGACGGGGCGCTGCTATCAGAGGTGGCGGCGAGCATAGCCCCGTTTGAGGAGACCGCCGCAGCCATTCGCCGGATCAGGGAAATGTCGTAGGACCATCCGTCGCGTCTATCTGCGAAAGGAGCAACATTATGTCCCTGCGTTCTGTCATCCTGGTACTTGCCGCTCTCATGCTGGTCGCCGCGCCAGCGGCAAATGCCCAGTTCACCGAGCACAACGAATTCAACCTCGTCCCGGCGCCGGAGGGCGTCAGCATTGACGGCGATCTGGCCGACTGGGACACCAGCGGGGGGATCTTTCTGTCCCACGACCTGTCGCTGGGATTCGTGGAGGGCTCGGCCTGGGCCTATGCAATGCACGACGGTGCCAATCTCTACTTCGCCCTGCGCGTCTTCGACAAGACCCCGCTGGATAACACCACCGACCCGGCTGTTTCCTACTACGGCTGGGAGGGCGACTGCCTGCAGTTGCGGCTGGCGACCGACCGCGTTACTCACCTGACCTGCTGGTGGTATGCCAGGGGCCAGCGGCCCGCCGTTCACGTAGCCTATGGCGAAAAGGCAGGAGCCGACGGCCAGAACATGGTTGACTATCAGGGCGGTGTGGATTTCGCCGAGGGGGTGCAGGAGGCGTTCCAGGCTCTGAATAGCCCGCCCGGATATATCCAGGAGATGAAAGTACCCTGGGCAGTTATCACCAAATCCGGCCAGCCGCCCCAGGACGACTTTCAGGCGCTCATTGAGGTAATCTACGGCCAGAGAGTTCGGATTAGCGATCTGGTCAGGCCGGGCACTACTGAGCGCACCCTTCTTCACCGCTATCCCGACCAGTGGGGCACGGCTCACTTGCTGCCGCAGGGCAACCTGCGCAAGATTGACCCGCAAATCAAGCAGCTCTGGCAGCAGTTCGACGTGCCCCAGGTCGGGGGCATGTGCGACGTTGCCTTTCCCACCAACGACGCGGTGGTCGTCGCCGGTATTCACGGCTTCCTGTACAGCGCCGATGGCGGGGCGCACTGGAAGCACTCCAACATCCCCGCCTATGGGATCCGGCAGATGGCGTTCCCCACTCCCCAGATAGGCTACGCTGTGGGCACCGGTGGGCCGAAGTACGAGTACAAAGCCGGCGTGGTCATGGGCACTACGGACGGCGGCCAGACCTGGGAGCCGCTGGCGGCGCTCCCCTCAGGCAATGTCCGCAGCATCGTCTTTGGGGATGAATCACACGGCTGGATTACGGCTAAGTCAACGAAGCAGATTTTCCGTAGCGCGAACGCGGGCAAGTCCTGGCCGGGGAGCAACCAGCTGCCGGAACCGATCGGCAGTGGCTATGCGCTATCCGCGCTCAATGCTACTACTGCTTTTGCCGTCGCCGGCAAGCGCTACATCTACCAGACCACTAACTTCAAGACCTGGCGCATCGTCGGTGACCATCCCGAGATGAACTTCATCACTATCCACGCTTTCAGCGACGGGACTCTCTGGGTCGGCGCGCGCGAGGGCCTCTTCTGGAGCACAGATGGCGGCCAGACGCTGCAGCCGATACCACTGCCGCCCGGCTACCAGAACATCAGCCGAATCGCTATCTCCCCCACCGGCTTGATTGCCCTCCGCTGCAGCATTGATAACACCCATTACGTATTGCAAAGCCCGGACGGCGGGCGGAGTTGGCAGCCGGTCTTCGAGTTCGTCCGCGGACAGTCCAACTCGAGCATCTCGCTGGGGAATCTGGCCTACAACGGCGAAGACCTGTGGCTGGTTGGCGGCGGGATGGCCGGATACAACCAGGTCTCGCAGGTCTTTCGGCTCGGTGCGCAGCCGATTGTTACCACCAGGCCCGCTGGGCCTGTGAGCTTCGCCTACGAGCTGCCCCGCAATGTAGCCATCACCATTGTTATTGAGGACGAGGCGGGTAACCGCGTACGCAACCTGATCAGCAACCAGCCCCGCAAGGCCGGAGAGAACACCGAATACTGGGACGGGCGCGACGACCGCGGCGAGCTGATGCCGGCGGGCGCCTATCGCTGGCGCGGGCTGTATCACGACGACCTGCACACCTACTACGAGTTCAGCTACTACAATCCGGGCAACCCGCCGTGGAATACCGCCGACGGCAAGGGCAACTGGGGCTCGGATCACGACGACGCCCAGGACTGCGCCGCCTGGGGCGACCGGGTTTACCTGGCCTGGCCGTTCTACGAGGCCGGCTGGGGAGTTATCTGCTGTGACCTCGACGGCCAGCGGCAGTGGGGCGCGCCGCACCGCCCGATCATGGGCAACGCTCACTGGGGCGGGCACACCAAGCGCCTGGCTGTGGACGAAGACTATCTATACGTCGCGCTTCACTACCGGCACGTCGGCGTCTACCGCCTGACCCACGAAGACGGGCGGGTCATTCCCTGGGAATGGGAGGAGAACGGCAAGACCAAGAGAGACCCCGACCGCATCTGCGCTAGGAGCGACGAACTGGCCGAACTGCCTGAGCCGCCGCATGCCTGGGAGGCGACCGCCCACAAGCAGCTTGATATCCGCTACTCTGTGGGCAATTACAATCTCAGCGGACTGGCGGTGAACGACAAGTATCTGTGTGTGGCTCTGTATCCCGACAATAAGATCCTGGTGCTGGACAAGGCCACCGCCGATCCGGTCCAGGAGATTTCGGTTGCCCGGCCCGCCGGGATTGTCTTCCATGCCGACGGCGGACTGTACACGCTCAGCGACGGGGGTCTGATCCGCATTGACGTAGACAGCGGCGATCAGCGCGTCATCATCCCGCCCGATAGCGACTTGCTCGACGCGCCGATTGACCTCGCCGCGCACAATGGCGAGTTGTACATCTCCGACTGGGGCACGGCGATGCAGGTCAAGGTCTTCTCGCCGCAGGGGCGGCTGCTCCGCAAGATCGGCCGGGACGGTGGCCGCGAGCTTCAAGGCCCCTGGGCTCCCGACGGTATGCTCTGCCCGCACGGCGTGGCCGTTGACTCGCAGAATCGCCTGTGGGTCGCCGAGATGACCTACTCGCCCAAGCGGATCAGCGTCTGGGATGCCCAGACCGGCCAGTTTGTCGAGGACTACCTCGGCCCGACCATCTACGGCGGCGGCTGTGCCGCGGTTAGCCCCTGGGATAGGACCCAGGCCTTCGGCTCCGGCGTCGAATTCAAACTGGACTGGGAGCAGGGCACATACGAAGCAGCCAGCATCTTCTCGCGGCGCGAGCGCAGCGCCCAGGCCCTGGTCGGGCATGCGACGGCGCTAGCCTCTAACACCAAGCCCAGCCAGTGGCAGGC
>CAYNMY010000044.1:0-9229 GCA_964398275.1 uncultured Armatimonadia bacterium
ACTCACCGGTCGCGAGCCTATGCCCAGATACCGCTGGTATTTCGTGTTCCTGGTGGTTTTTGGCTTGTTTATGGCTCTGGCGAAATACAATCCACTTTACGAGCTGCTGGCGGGCGTCCCGGGGTTCAACTTCTTCCGCGCACCGGGCCGGTACGTGCTGCTCACCACGCTGGGCCTGGCGTTACTCGCCGGCGGCGGCCTGCAGTCTCTGGTCGGCTCCGCGCGCAAGCTCCAGGCCCGTCGCCTGGCGTTATTGTCGTTGCTGGTGGTGGTCCTGGCAGTGGGAGCTATGATTGCTTTGCAGACCGAAGCGGTCAGATCAAGGGCACTTCCGGTCTTGTATCGTCAGGCAGCCCTGACGCAGGCCGATTCCGGTGCAGACACCGACGAGATATGGCAGAAGGCGCGGGAAAAGTATGCGTTTTTCGTCAACCGGCTGAGCCTCTCCGACCCCAACTGGCGGGCGCTGGTGGCTGGCTCAGCCCTCGTCGGCGTAGCAGCGTTGCTGTTGGCTCTGGGCGTCGGCAGCTACCGCACAGTTGCCGCAGCATCTGTGGTAGTGCTTGGCTGGCAGCTTCTTACCTTCGGACTGCCCTACAACGGCACCGCACCAGCGAGCTTCTACACCGACCCACCCCGGACAGCGCAGCTAATTCACGCCGACCCCGACCCCGGTCGCCAGTACACTGACCCGCGGCTGTATTCGCTGGATTTCACTCCCCCAGAATACCCCGGCTGGGCTGAGGATGGCGATGTGCAGCCTTATTTCGCGGCCCGTGACATCTTGCACGCCAATAGCGCTGTCCTGTATGATATTGATGCGATTGAGGGCTACCGCTACGCGCTGCTGCCCCGGCGGCAGTATGAGGTCTTTCAGACGTACATTCCCCATGGCCTGGCCGGCAAGCCGGGGGGCGCCGCCCGGCCGATTCAATTGTTGCAGAAGCTGAATGTGAGGTACTTTGTTGGGTGGCCTGAGCCAGAAGACTACTGCTTTACCATGGGCGGGCTGGATGCGGACCAGTTCGAGGTAGCATATTCAGATGCGAGGTTCACGATGTACCGACTCAAGCGTACGATGCCGCTGGCCTGGCTGGCAAAGGGCCTCAGATACTGTGCGAGTCCCGAAGAGGCCAGGGATTTCATTCGCCAGTATCATTTCTACCCCTCTTTGAAGACAGCAGTGGAAAGCCGGGAGGAGGACCTGGTTTCGAGTCCTGACGAGGGCCGCATCACGAGCATTGTCGAGCCACGAGGGATGACCGTGGAGGCGCAGGTTCCGCCGATTGCTGTCGGCGAACGTGCTGATTCTGCGCAGAGTGAACACAAGATAGGTGTGGGCGCGGGGACGGCCCTGCTCGTGCTCTCGATGGCCTATCACCCGAATCTGGTCGCGCGCGTGGACGGTAAGACCGCGCCGATATACCGCACCAACTACGTGCTCTGTGGTGTGCCCGTGCCCCAGGGGGAGCACACGGTTACGGTGCGGTACGAATCAGAGCCCCTGCGGTGGGGGCTGGTCATTTCGTTTGTCAGCGCACTGGTTACGCTCATCTTGGTGGCGGCAATGAGTAGACGCAAGAGCAGGCAGGAGGCAGGGGATGGCGCTTAAGATATCAATCGTCTATCCGATGTACAACGAGGAGGAAAACATCCACAGGGCGGTGGAGATGGCCCAGCGCGAGCTGGGCCAGGCGACCGACGGGAATTACGAGATTATCATCGTCAACGACGCCAGCACCGACCGCACCGCTGAGATTGCCGACCAGCTCGCGGCTGCCGACCCGCGCATTAAGCCCATCCATCACGAGGTCAACCGTACGCTGGGCGGCAGCATCCGCACCGGCTTTGCCCAGGCCACGGGCGATATCGTGATATACATGGATGCCGACATCCCCTGCGACCTGGCGCACGTACACGAGGCGCTGCCCCTGTTCGAAGCGGCTGAGGTGGTGGCCGGATACCGGACGAATCGCTACGAGGGCGCGCTGCGCTGGGTGTATACGCGGGGCTATCGGCTACTGGTGCGCCTGCTGCTCGGCGTGCGCGTGCAGGACGTAAACTGCCCTTTCAAGCTGTTCAAGCGTGAGGTCGTCGCGGCGATGGACCTGCGTTCGGAGGGTTCGTTCATTGATGCGGAGATGCTCAGCGAGGCCCGCCGGCACGGGTTCCGCATTGAGCAGGTGCCCGTGGTCTTCTTGCCCCGGGAGGCGGGCGAGTCCACCTTGGCCCGGCCGGCAGTAGTCTTCAAGATCCTGCGCGAATTCCGCCAGTACCTATTTCGCTGCAAGCAACCTAGGAGGGAGAACCAGTAATGCTTCCAGTCATATTGCTGATTATCTGTGTCATCATTACCCCGGTCGGAAACCTACTCCTGAAGTCGGGGATGAATGAATGTGGCAGCATCGCGGAGGCCGAGGGGGGTGTTGTGCAATACTACGGCAATGTATTCACCAAGTGGCAGATCTTGCTGGGCGGCGTGGTCTACATTATGTCGGCGCTGATGTGGATGGCGGTGCTGGGGATGATGGACATTACTGCTGCTTACCCAATATTCATCAGCGGCGCTTTCCTGATTGTCACGGTGGCCGCCGCAATATTGTTCGGGGAGCACCTCAGCGTGGTGCGCGTTATTGGGATAGCGATCGTCATCGCGGGGATTTTCATTGTCTCAGTATCCGTCCCTCGGCACACACCACCCGACAGCGCCGCCAGCTCTCCGCAGCTACGGGCTGAAGTGCAGGATGACTACTACAGCGATCCCGTACAGCATAATGTTGACAATGAGGGGCAGATCGGTTAACAGCACCTGATCCGGCGCTGCTCCTTCGTCCCTTTGGTGGACGAGGTACAAGTACCGGAATATACCGTAGATCACAAACGGTATCGTGTACATCAACCGATTTGACCCCACTTCGCGCATGGTGCGCTCGCTGATGGTGTACAGCGCGTATGACATCACAGTGGATGCCGTAACCACTGCGATCATCTGATCGAGCAGATACGAGCTGTACTCGCCCAGGATCGGCCGGTGCGCGGTCGCCTCTTCTTCGAGGCCCACCAGTTCCTGGCGGCGCTTGCTGAGCACCAGAAACAGCGCCAGGAGAATCGTACAGATCAGCAGCCACTCGGATATCACTACCCCGACGGCGGTCGCGCCCGCAGCGGCTCGCAGCACATATCCCAGCGATACCGCCAGAACGTCGAGGATGACGACGTGCTTGAGCACAAACACGTAACCTAGCGTGAGAGCCAGGTAGGCGGCGGCGACATGGCCAGTTGGCGCGTTTATCAAGTAGCATCCGATGACGCTTGCCGGCGCCACAACGATAGCAGCGACCACCGCTACCGGTATGGGCAGCTGCCCGGAGGCTATCGGGCGGTAGCGCTTGGTGGGATGCCGGCGGTCCTCAGCGCAATCCACCACATCATTTACCAGGTAGACCGACCCGGACAGCAGGCAGAACAGGATGAAGGCGCTGACCGCGGTCTCCACTGCTGCGGGGTCGTCGAAGCGCTGCGCAAAGATGAGCGCGGCGAAGACCAGCAGATTCTTCGTCCATTGCTTCGGGCGCATCGCCCGCAGCAGTGCCAGGAACACATTCATATTCAGGTTTCTCTCGTGATTGGTGTCAGCCAATGAACGCCTCGTGCAATCGCCAGCCTGCGCTTCTTGTTGCCGAATCGCCGGCATTTGTCAAGCAAGTTGTTTGCGACTTATGGGGGCTATTGGCCGCTGGGCCGCAGCAGTGGGAAGAAGATTACCTCGCGCAGGTTGGGCTGGTCGGCAAGCAGCATTACCAGCCGGTCAATACCCAGCCCCAGCCCCCCGGTCGGTGGCATTCCGTATTCCAACGCGCGGATGAAGTCCTCGTCCAGCGGATGGGCCTCCTCATCGCCGGCGGCGCGAGCTGCCGCCTGGGCTTCGAACCGCTCCCGTTGGTCCAGCGGATCGTTTAGCTCGCTGAAGGCGTTGCCGATCTCTTCGCCGCCGATAAACGGCTCGAAGCGCGCGGTAAGCTCCGGGGCATCGGCCTTGCGTTTAGCGAGCGGCGAAATCTCCACCGGATAATCGGTGATAAAGGTGGGTTGCACGAGCTCCGGCTCGACGAACCGGCCCGCCAGCTTGTCAATGATGTACCCCAGCGACTGCCCCTCTATCGTCTCCGCTTGGAGGCCGCCGGCAACCGCCTGCTCGCAGGCCGTCTGGACGTCGGCGATGCCGCTCAGGTCCACACCGCTGTACTGCTCGATGGCATCAAGCAGCGCCAGGCGCCGCCAGGGCGGCGTCAGGTCAATCTCGTTGCCCTGGTAGGTGAACTGCAGCCCGCCGTGGACTGCCTGGCACATCGCGCCAACCAGCCCTTCGGTCAGTGCCATCATCGCTTCGTAGTCGGCGTAAGCCTGGTATGCTTCCAGGATAGTGAACTCGGGATTATGGCGCGTGTCTATACTCTCGTTGCGGAACACCCGCCCGATCTCAAAGACCCGCTCCAGCCCCCCGATGACCAGGCGTTTGAGGTACAGTTCCGGAGCGATGCGCATATAGAGCTGCATTTCCAGCGCATTGTGATAGGTAGTAAAGGGGCGGGCCGCGGCTCCCCCGTACAGGGGTTGGAGCACCGGTGTCTCGACTTCCAGGAAGCCCCGCTGGGTTAGATAGTCGCGCGCGGCCTCAACTATCCGGCTGCGTGCCTCGAAGATCTCCCGCACCTCCGCGTTGGCGAGCAGGTCAACGTAGCGCTGTCGGTAGCGCAGCTCCTGGTCCTGGAGCCCGTGGAACTTCTCGGGCAACGGCCGCAGTGCCTTGGCCAGTAGCTCGAACTGCTCGCAGCGCACCGTCACCTCCTCGCTCCGGGTCCGAAACAGTTCGCCCTGCACTCCGATTATATCACCCAGGTCGAGATCCTGAAAGTGCGCGTACTCTTCTTCACCCAGCACGTCTATCTGCGCATATACCTGCACAGTTCCGCTGGCATCCTGCAGATCGGCGAACGTGGACTTGCCGTGCTCCCGCGTCCCCACAATCCGCCCCGCCACAGACACCTGCTGGCCTGCCCATTCCCCGAAATTGCTCTGGAGCTGGGCCGTTGCGTGGCTGCGGCGGTAGCTGTGATGACTGAAGGGGTCCTGCCCCTGCCCTTTCAGTCGGTTCAGTTTGGCCAGTCTACGCTGGTACTCATCCCGCGGCTCGGACATGCTCGCTTCCTTTGCTGGATAATCTCCTTTGCCCCAGGTCACTACACACGAGGGGCCAGCCGCCTAACCCGCTCAATCTGCTCCTCGGTGACTACCCGCTCGAATGAGCGAAAGCCGGCGAGCCGAAAGCCATGTTTGTCGCCAAGCTGCTCAATCTCGCGGACCTTATCCACCTCCAGCCGTCTGCCCAGCGTGAAACTCTCGCAGCGGTTCTCCAGCGCCAGTATCATCGTCTCGGCCATGCAGGCATAAGCTGTCCGCGGCGGAAACCCAAAGTCAAGATTAAACTCAACCTCGCCGGGCACCTCGACCGCGCCGCCTTCGATGACCAGCACATCTTCGCGCTCCTCGGCCACACGCCATGATACGTCGCGCGGCCGTGCCACGTCACATATCACCGCGCCCGGCTTGAGCATCTCCGGCTCGACAATTGCCTCCAGCGCCGAGGTCACTGTCACCACCAGGTCGGCCTGGAGCAGCGCGCTAGTTGCATCTGTTGCGATGTCAACCACAGCATTGTGCTCGGCGAGTTCCTCGGCCACATCAGCTACAGGGTCGTCTGGTCGTCCGACCAGGGTCAGTGAGTTCACCTCACCCGCCAGCAGATGCGCGCAGACCCGGCCAATCGAGCCGCTAGCACCCAGTACCACGGCATGCGCCTGGCTCGGGTCAATATCCAGCCGCCGGGCCGCGTCCAGCAGCCCCCGCACGGCAATCGCCACGGTGTAGCTATTGCCGGTGGTGACCGCAATATCCAGATTCTCCGCCACAGTTACACCAGCATCGCCGACCACTGCCGTAAATGCCCCCAGCCCCACGATATCAGCCCCAAGCTCTGCGGCAACCTGCCCGGCCTCGATGATCTTCTCCAGCCCCCGCTGGGGGTTGGCATCCATGAGTTTGCGTGACGTGAGTGGGCAGGCCACAAACCAGCCGCTGGTTTCCGCCCCGGTGGCCGAGTGGATACCAGTGATCTCGCTGAGCGTTTGTGGGGACGTCCTGGCCATTGCCCATTCCATTACTCGTTCCGGTATCCACGCTGTCCACGGGTACTTGCGGGCCATGTCGCGGGCGGTCAGCGGATGGAGTATGAAGGCGAATCTAGCCATCGCCCGTGCCCCCTCCGCCTAGTGACTGCGCTTGCGCCGGATTCAACTCTCTGATTGTCGGCGCCCAACCCATCTTCTCAGCCATAGCCAGATACTCCTCGGCGCTGGCCTCCCCGGGCGCTTTGTCCATGAGGCACACGAAGACGCCTTCCATGACATTGGTGGCGAAGCTACGGCCCTCGATGACCGGAGTTGTAGTTATCAGCAGGTGCACCCCGCGGCTCGCCAGCACTTCGACGTCCTCTTCGGTAGTTGTATTGGTAATGATGATCGCCCCGTCAAGCTGGTCAGGAAGATGACGACGAATTATGGGAAAATCGCCGGCGATCACGTCCGCCCACTGGTAATAGCGCTGGTACTTGGGCCGGATCTCCTCTTGTTTGCTCCCGGTGGGATACAGCCACTGGAACGGCAGCCGTCGCACAATCGGCAGCAGCAGCCGCGCCACAGTATCCAGCGACCGTGTGGAGTGTAGGGGTATGGGCGTCCCCAGGTTGAACATCAAATCGCCGAGAATATAGTCAGACGACAGCGCGCAGATCGCCTCAGTCATCCCGAACCGGTCGGTCGCACAGGGAATCAGGACCCTGGCCCGCGTAAAATCCACCACGCCCTCATCCTGCAACCGCCCTATCGTTTCCCGTTCCAGGGAGTTCTTGAGTCCGGCCCCGTCTACCAGTGGCGTCCGCTTGATTCCCCGGGTGACCCGTTGAATATCTCGGAAGGGATAGAAGCGTCCGGCCCAGTGCAGCCCCAGGTTGGTCCCGCCAAGGCACAGGCAGTCTACCTTACCGTCGTTTTGCTTCAGGAACTGCGCAAACCGCTGGAAATCGCCGTCAGTGCCCCGGCGCTCCAGCAGGAACCGTTCGCCCAGAGTATCTATCTCGACGCTCTTGTCGCGCGTTGACGATCCCAGGCTGATGCTCAGTATATGCTTCATGCCACACTATTCTGTGCCGATAGAATCACTGACCTGTTGATCTTTCGTACGCCAGTCGCAGACCGTCGAGCGTGAGCATTTCGTCCGTGACCATCGTCACTGCGCAATGCGCAGCGAATAGCTCTGCATCACCGCCCGTGGCTACTACGGGCGCGGGGGCCCCTATCCTGTGGCGCATAATCTCAATCAGCCGATCCGCGGCCCCGGCGATGCCCGCCAATATTCCCAGGGCCAGACCCTCGGCGGTAGCGCGCCCCGTCGGTACGGAGCCAGTCCTGACCAGTTGCACAGCTTCGTTGAGCTGCTCGCTCAGATGCGGCCCCCCGCTGCCCAGCCCCGCTTCCACCACCGGCAGCCCAGGGGCAATCGCGCCCGCCGTGAGCACCCCCTCCGCCGTCACCGCATCGCAGGTCAGGCAGCTCCCGAAGTCTATTACCACGCACGGTTTACCGACTTTCGCCATTGCTGCCAGCGCATTGAGCAGCCGGTCCGCGCCGATCTGGGCCGGATCGTAGTAATCGGTCGCCACCTGCACCGGGAAATCAGCCCGCGCCACGAGGCTACTGCTGCGCAACCGCTGCCTCGCGAACTGTTCTATGTTTGCCTGCTGCCGCGGTGAGCTAACGCACAAAACAGCCTGCTCACAATCCGCTGCCGCCAGTCCGAAGTCCTCCAGCGCCGCCAACAGCATTTCCTGCCAGTCCCGACGTTCGAGCAAGTCCACTGCCAGCCGTCCTGACCCTTGCCACTGGCCCTGCGCCCAGGCGGCCCAGTGCACCGTACAGTTGCCGACGTCCGCGTACCAACTCCAGCTCATAGCAGTTCGATCACGCTGGTTTCGTAATGATTATTGGCTCGCGTCTGCGAAATCGTCACCAGCAGCGCTTCTCTGGCGTACGGCGCGGGCCGGCAGACCAATCGCCGCGTGAGGTGCTCGAACTGCGCCACCTTCGGATGACTGTGCCCTCCCAGCACGATGTCAATCTCGGAGAAGCTCTCCACCAGTTCGCGATCGTCTTCTTCTCCCAGATGACTCAACGCTACCAGCCAGTCCACTTGCCCGTTAAGCGCCGTCACGACCTGTTGCGTTGCTCTCTTCCAGGGAACAAAGCGCGAATCCGAGAATAGCGTCGCGCAGCTCCCCGCGGGGATCATCGTCGGGGTCAGCCCAAATATGCCGACCCTCGCGCCATCGGCGGTGGTGACTATGGTCCACGGCTCGATATGGCCCAGATGCCCGTGCACGGCCTGCAGGTTCGCGCTGAGCACGGCAAATTCGGCCCCCTGGGTCTTGCGGATCATGCCCCGCTTGCGGAAAAAGTACTCCCGGTTGCCCACCGCCATCGCCGCATAGCCCGCTTGATTCATCAAATCAATAATCCGCTCGCTGCGCCGGACTGTAACGTTACCCGCGCCCACCGCGTCGCCCCCGTCCAGAAGCAGCGCCTCGTTCTCCTCGCGCAACTCACCCAGCCGTGCAGCGCCCGCTGCACTGAGGCGGTTATGCATATCTGCGGTATGAAGCAGGACCAGAGATGCCATCAACACTCACTGCACTGGTAGTGGGGGATGCTCACAGCAAGCCGGCCTTCATCAGATCCTGCACGTCCAGGATGCCCACTGCACACCCCTGCTCATCAACGACGGGAATGTTGTCGAACTCGTGCTCGTCCATTATCTTGGCTGCTTCCGCCGCGAGCATATCCGCCCGCGCCGTCGTGGGATTGGCTGTCATGACCTCGGCAACGGGCTGCTCCATTACCTCGTTGCGGTCGGCCACGCTTGGCATCAAGCGTCGGAAGTCGCCATCGGTGAACAGTCCCTGGATACCGTTTGGATGAAGCCTGCTGAACGGCTCGTCAACTAGATCACGCTTCTCCAAGTGCCGACGTTGCAGGATGAAGGTGCGCAGCGTGCGCAGGAAGAGAATCTGTCGGCTGGATAGATCCGTATGGGCCGCGATGAACACGTCGAATCGCTC
>CAYNMY010000045.1:0-9144 GCA_964398275.1 uncultured Armatimonadia bacterium
CGTAAAACACGGCGGCCTCACCCCTGGCCCCTCGCCGTGCCGGCGAGGGGAACTAGTGTGTAGACCAGGGCAATGGCCCTGGAGTTGATGTCGTTATTCGTTGCTGTCATTGCTGTTGTTGCTTTCGTTGCTCCTAGCTCTGTGCTACCTCGGCTCGGCCTCACTGCAGATTAGGATGAACGGGCAAGTCTTAAACTGAGGATTGCAGCCCTCCGCGGGCGGATGGCCTGGAAATCCCTTGGAACTCTTTATGTGGCGGGCGCTTTCGGCCAGGTGACGGGCGATTTGCTCTAGCTCAGGCCGGGTGAACTGTTTGTCATCTGGCTCGCCCTCCGCGATTAGCTCGACGCGGGCCCGCTTGCTACCCTGGCCGCCGCTGGTCTGAAAACTCTGCAGGGCTACCTGGCTAATCTGGCCGACGGCTCCTTGATCCAATTCCCAGCCCAGCACGTACAAGGGCAATTGATAGTCAACCGGCGGCTCCTTGGTCTGGTCGTGGTCGGGGCGGTAACAGAAGCTGCGACGGATGCTCGCCGCACTGCCGATTGAACCAGTCTTGTAATCCACCACCATCACGCTGCCGTCCTTCTCCGTCACCTGGTCAATGCGGCCGGTGAATAGATGCGGCTGGCCCTCATCGTCCTCCAGTTGTACGGTGAAGCGATGTTCCTGGGCCGCCGATGGCTCCGCGAAGTAAGGCGATTCCATATAGACCTCCAGCGAGTCTTGCGCCCGCCGCTGATAGACGCGGAAAGCGTACTCGGAAGAGAGGTCAGAGTGGGCTTTGGTCAAAGCATTATCCAGCAGGGCCCGGGCACCCTCGGGTGTGCGCTCGGCGGGTGGCAGGGCATTAAGTTGAGCCAGGAAATTGTGGATGGCAGAGCCATAAACCATAGCGTCGTGCTCTTCAGCGCCCAGGCGTAAGAGGTGGCCCAGAAAGAACAGACGGGGACAACGGAAATAGTCATTCAGACTGCTGGCACTGGCGGCCCATTCGGAGGCGACTTCGGCGAGTACCGGCTTACGGCTGGGACGCGGGCGGTCCCCGCGGATTTCCACCGGTGGCGGCTGGGGCAGTTGCTCCGGAGGTCGCCCGGCACAAGGAGTAATAGGGCAACCCTCGTGGCTAAGCCGCCCGTCAGCAACGTCAGGAGCCAGGCCGGCGAACACACACTGAAAACCCGCCTGTTGCTGCTTGGGCAGCGGGGCCAGGACAAAGTCAGGCGGCAAGGCAGCAGCCAGGAATGGCGAAGGGGCGATGTCAGTGCCTTCTTTCTCTAAATGGCAGGTCAGCACCACCCGCTGGCGAGCCCGCGTCAAGCAGGTGTAGAACAGGCGTGTCTCTTCAGCGTAAGCTTCCTGAGGAGCCTCGCCAAAACCAGCAAAAGTCAAAGCCGGTGCGGAAATGGCCAGATGCCGTAGCCCACGCTGGCGGAGAGCCATTACCGTCTCCTGGGGCAACAAGCGGGAAATTAGGGCCGGGCCGGGGAAGCTGCCCTCAGTCAGCCCCAGTAGATAAACGGTGTGGAACTCACGCCCCCGGCTGGCATGAGCGGTGAGCACGGCTACTCCTTCTTCCTTGGTTGGCCCGGACTCTGGTGCTGCCTCTACCGCGCTCCGGACTTGGGCCAACTCCAGGCTGGTTCCCGCCACTTGGGCGAACGCCTCCTCCGTTTCCTGCAGCGTATTTAGTAAGCGGGCTAAACCAGCCAGAGTGTTCTCGTGGCCGCTCTCAGCGAGACTGCGAATAAGGCCGGTCTCGGCAATTATCTTACGTAGGGCCGCCACCGCCGGTAGATTCAGCGCCTCGCTTAGTATCGTCTGCCAATCCTGGAGGGCCGGCGTAGCCACCTGGCCTGTCGTGGCCAGCACCAGTCGGCCCTGGCGCGTGCACTGGTGGCATATCCGCGCTAATTCTATGCCGTCGCCGCCCGCGCTGGTCAGGGCAGCCAGATGACTAAGGGCCAGGTTGGCCGCGGCCAGTTTTTGCTGGCGAATGGCGCTGGGATAACGGTCGCCTTCGCGCAGATATAATAGAAGACTAATGAGGTCGGTCAATATCTGCATCGCCGACCAGTGCCCGACCATCCCCTCATAGCCGGCCACGGGTATGCCGCGCAGGGCGAGATGCTGAGCCGCGGCCTGAGCCTCAGCGTGGCGGCGAGCGATAACGGCAAACTGGCTGGGGGCTACGTCCGGCTGGTGGAGGGCCTGGATAATATCATCGCCAATGCCAACCAGTTCCTCCGCCAGGCTGCGGTAGACACCAACTTCAGTCCGTCCGCCGGGGGTAGTTTCTCCCTCCGCAGTGGCCGGTAGTTGCTGGTCCTGGGCAAAACGCTGAGCAACCGCCGCAACTTGAACCGACAACCGGCCCGGATAGCTGCCGTCAATGGATGTCAGCGCCAGGGGGTAGGGCAGCAGCGACTGGAGCAGTTGGGCAGGGTCTTCCACTGCCCCGCGGAAGCGGTAGATGGCCAGGGCCGGCTCATAGGCCGCTATCAGGCGCGTCCCCGGCCCGCAGATAGCGGCCAGCAGCTCAAGCTGCAACAGCGTCGCATCCTGGAGGTCATCGGCCACTACCAGGTCATAGCGCTGCTGCCAGCCCGCGGATAGATGGTCATCCGATAGGGCTTCCAGGGCCAGCCAGATTATGCCCCGATAGTCGTAGACCTGCGCCTGCTGGAGGCGCTGTTGGTATTCCTGGTAGATATCGGCCAGGTCCTGCAGGGCCTCGGGTGAGGGCAAGCCGGGTATTATCTGGTCGCGGAAAAGTACCGGGTCAATCTTGCAGCGCTTCAGTTCGGCAATAAAATCAGCCACGTCATCCCGGAACCGGCTGCTGTGCCGCAGTCGCTCATCGCGATAATAGCGGGACTGGCTGGCCGTCTGCCTTATCGTCTCGCCAATCAGCAGACGCTCGCTCAGCGGCCGGATAATCCCCCGTCCGGAGTGAGCGCCACTTTCCTGGATGATCCGTTCGGCGAGGTCCTCGTAGGTGGCAATAATGGGAATAACGCTGCGGCCCGCCCGACTGCTGGCCACTGCGAATCGCTGGTGCAGATCCCGCTGGCCAGCCCGGTCCAGTACCAACGCAAGCACACGGGCCCCTGACAGTACCGCCTCGGTGATTGCCTCTGAGCCCGTCTGGACCAGGTAGCTGGTTTTGCCGGCGCCGGCTCCACCGCGGATAAGTTGGCTGGACGATGGTGATGAGGATGACATAAGTCACCAATAAACTGAGAGCAGCGGGTTATATTTTCGTTAAGGTAAATGGGATTTCATCTTCAGCCTGTTATCCGGGGAAGCCCATGATAGCAAGCCAAGACCAATATCTAGATTCGCGATGGGTTGCAAATTTCCTGCCCTAACCGCAATTGTAATTATAGAGGCAGGAAAACAACCTTAGAGTGATGGCCATGAGCAATAATGATGGAGCTGTAGAACTGGACTGGCTGGACAAAACCCAGATATATGCTGCCCTGGATTTAGCCGATGGCCTGGAGGAGGCCAGCGCGACCCTGCAGGAGGTAGGCCTGGACATTTCGCCGCAGCAGTTGCGGCACTACCAGCGGAACGGTAATGGCCGGCTGCAGCGGATGAAGCAGTCGGGTAAGGCCGGTCAGTTTCTGGGCAAGCTGGGCCGACACCGGGAGCGGATGAAGCGAGTAGATCGGCTGACTCAGTGGCTGGAGGATCAGATCATGGCTCTGGGCGAGCGTGACCCGGAGAAGCTGGATAAGGATCGGGCGGCGGTGCTGCGTGGGTATCGGGAGATTATGGAACTGCTGTGTCAATATGATGGGGCGTCGGCGGAGGATGCCGAGCAGCAGAATGCTGGCCGTGACACTGACGCTGACCGTCAGGTACAGGAGGGCTTGAGCCTGCTGGAGCTTATCAGTAATGGACAACCACCAGACGAAGTTTTTGACCAGCTTGTATCAGACGCCACCCGCCGCCTGGCAGCAGCATCAGGAACAACTTTCCCGCCACTTGAGCCGTATTAGCCCTCACTGGCTTGACCAAATTCAGCACTATGAGCAGCCGCCCGCTCCCGTTGAAGAGTTTGTTAATAGCCCCCTCTATCTGGGCCTGAAAGGCCGCGTTTATCCCCAGGTACTGCGTACCGTTAAGGAAATATTCGAAGATGGCTACACCGAAGCTGCCCTGTGCTGGGGCATCGGGGCCGGTAAGTCGTTTTTGTCCTCGCTGGCTATCGCCTATATGCTGCATCGCACCCTGTGCCTGCGCGATCCCCAGGAATACTACGGTCTGGCACCGGGCACTACTATCGCCTTTATGAATATGGCCCCCACCGCTCTCCAGGCGCAGCGCATCGTCTTTAATGAGATACGTAATCGCATCCACAATTCGCCCTGGTTCCACAGCGAGTTTGCCCAGGTAGATGTGCGGAGCAGCGAGCTGCGCTTTCCCAAGGATATCGTTGTGGTGCCCGGCTGTTCCGCCGAGACCTTTCCGCTGGGCTATAATATGCTGGGAGCGGTGGTGGACGAGGCGGCTTGGTTCATTGAAACCACTGACGGCCACCGTGACTACGCCGAGGAGATTTACAACGCCCTGCAAAGACGCATCCGCAGCCGGTTCTTTGATCGCGGGCTGCTCGTACTTATCTCTTCACCGCGCCATACCGAGGACTTTATGGAGCGCAAATTGCTGGAGGCCGAAACTAACCCGCAAATCTATGCCTCCCGTAAAGCCGTCTGGGAAGTCAAGCCGCCCGGAACATACTCAGGTAAGACCTTCCAATATGCCGATTTCCAGGTTCCTGTCGAATATGAGCAAGACTTCAAGCGTAACCCCCAGCGGGCGTTGCGCGACCTGGCCGCCCGCCCCACCGATGCCCTGGAGGCTTTCGTCAGTGCTCCGGAAGCCATTGAGGATGCCTGTGACCCGCAGATGCGCTGCCCGCTGGATGAGATGGGCCGCTGGGCAGGCTGGTTTAAGGCTTCTGATAACTTACCCCGGTATGTTCACATAGATCTGGGCGTGAAATATGATGCCTGCGGCATCGCTATGGCCCACTGCCGGCCCAGCAGCGATGATCCCGATGAGCCGGAAGTAGTGGTGGAGTTAGCCTGGCGTCTCCAGGCTCCCGAAGGTAGCGAAATCAATCTCTCCCGAGTGCGGCAACTCATCCTAGACTTGCGCCGGCGCGGCTTCAATATCGCCCAGGTCAGCTACGACGGCTTCCAGAGCGTGGATAGCCGCCAGATACTCCAGCGCCAGGGCTTCCGCACGAAATTAGTTTCGGTGGACCGCGATCTATCGGCCTACGAGACGCTCAAGGAACTGATAAATTGTGGCCGGCTGCGGATGTATCGCTACGAGCCGCTGCTGAAGGAACTGCGTAGCCTGGAGCTGGTGCGGGGCCGCAAGGTAGACCATCCGCCCCGCGGCTCGAAGGACATCGCCGATGCCGTCGCCGGCGCGGTTTCCGAAGCCATCCGCGCCTGGGGCGGCGGGACCATAACCGGGCATGTGGTGTGATTGTTGAGGGATCGTCGGCTTTTTTGTTGCCGGGGTGCAATCGCGACAGGACCCGCCTCCGGCAAGGCTAGCCTATGGCGGGCAAGATGTCGCTCCTACCGCAATAAGGACTTTCAGTCGGGGCAGGGGTGCCCCTCCCCCAGAGGATGCGAAGGGGCCATCGCGGCGGGGACGCCGCTCCCACAGTATTGACACGACAAAGGAGAATTGTCTATGTCTGAGGCGTTGATGAAGGCTTATGTGGTCGGGGAACAGGCCCGACCAGGGCAGAGTAAGCAGCTTCCCGAATCCCCGTGGTATCAGGAGTATATTGACGGGGAGGTCGTCGAGCCGCCCTATGACCTGGACGCCCTGGCCCAGCTCTACGAGACCAATGCCACGCACAAAGCCTGCGTGGATGCCAAGGTGGTCAATACGGTGGGGCTGGGTTACCGGTTCGTGCCGGCCACCGGCCAGAAGGACAAGGCTTCCTTGGATAACCTGGCGCTGCTGGAGCGCCTGCTGGCCCAGTGTAACCCCGATATGACCTTCACCGAGGTGATGCGGACTACCTGGACCGATGTAGAGTGTCTGGGCAATGGCTATATTGAAATAACGCGTAATAGTCTCGGTCAGATTGATGGCTTCTACCACGTGCCGGCCACTACGGCCCGCGTCAAGCCGGACGGGTCGGGGTTTGTGCAACTGCGGGATGGGCACAAGCGCCACTTCCGGCCGCTGGGGGCAGCAGATGCCGAGGAACCGAATACGAACGAACCTCAGAACGAAATTATCCACTTTAAGAAATACACGCCCCAGTCCGGCTATTATGGGATTCCCGACATTGTAGCGGCCTTGACCGCTGCCGCCGGGGATAAAGCCGCGCGCGAATATAACCTTGACTTCTTTGAGCACAATGCTGTGCCGCGGATGGCCATAATCGTCGAGGGCGGACAGCTCTCGAACGACCTGCTGCGGCAAATCCAGCACTATATGGAGACCGAAATCAAGGGCCAGGGGCACAAGACCCTGGTGCTGGATGTGCCCGGCAGTGACGTGAAGGTGCGCATTGAGCCGCTGACGGTGGGGGTTGCCGATGACGCGGCTTTTCTGAATTATCGGCGGGCCAACCGTGATGAGATATTGATGGTGCATCGGGTTCCGCCGAGCAAAATCACTATTGTCGAGAACGCCAATCTGGCTAACTCGCGGGATCAGGATAAGACGTTCCGGGAGCAGGTAGTCCGGCCCGAACAGCGGCGTATTGAGTACCGTATCAATCGGATGATCCGCGAGCAGATGGGTATCGGCGACTGGGAGTTCACCTTCCGCGAGGCGGATCTGGGTGAGGAGCGCGAGCAGGCGGAAATCGCCCGCATCTACTCCGATATCGGTGCGTGGACAATTGATGAGATACGCAGCCGGCAAGGCCTCCAGCCGCTAGTAAGCGCCGACGAGACAAATGAGACTGAGTAATGAAGGTACTGCTGGCCGGTCAGCTAGGGGTGGGCGGTGCTGAACGGCAAATAGAGAGCACTGCCAATGAGCTGCAACGCCTGAGCGTGGAGGCTGAACTGACCGCCGCGGAGTCGCCTGATTGCCGCGGTTATGACCTGTTGCACGTGTTCAATGCGCCGCATCCGCGACTGACCACACGGCGAGTTAAGACCGGTCGCGCGGCGGGCGTGCCGGTGGTTTTGTCCACTATATACTGGAATGCCTATGAGCTGTATATGCAGTGGGCACGACGGGGTTGGCGTACCGCCGAGGAGCAGCGATTTCATTGGAACCAGCGTAAGCAGGAACTGAAACCGGTATTCGCCGGTGCCGATATGTGGCTGCCTAATTCATACGCTGAATATGGTATGCTGGTGGCGGACTTCCAGGTAAGTAGGCCCTACCGGGTGGTTCCCAATGCTGTGGAGCGTGAGTTGGCCCAGTTGCCGCAGGTGGATGTACCGGAATCAGATGTGCTTATGGTCGGCCGCTGGGAGCTGCGCAAGAATCAATTGGGGCTGCTGGAGGCGCTGGCCGATACCGACTACCGGATTCTGATCATCGGCGAGTGTAACGGGCAAGACTGTGAACATAACCAGGCCGCCGCTAAACTGGCCGAGTCGCGTCGCCAGGTACAGGTGCTGCCGGCGACCACCGACCGCGCGTTTATCGCGACGGCGATGAAAAAGACACGAGTGCTGGCTCAGCCTAGCTTTTACGAGACGCCCGGTCTGGCGGCCCTGGAAGCGGCGGCCTGCGGAGCAGCAGTGGTGGTTGCCGAGCGTGGCTGCACCAGAGAATACTTCGGTGATGAGGCCCACTACTGCAATCCGGCCGATCCTGCCAATATCCAGCAGGCGATAGAAGCAGCGCTGGTGGGCGGGCCACCCGATGCGCTGCAACGCCGCGTTGCTGCGGAGTTCACCTGGGCGCGCGCGGCGGAGGAGACTAAGACTGCTTACTGCCAGTTGCTAAACAGCGTGTAACGTGAAAGCCCCAGCCCAATGAAGCTCTTTGTAATGTGCTTGGACGGCTTTGACCCCGGCCTGCGCGATAGGTTCCGCGCTAGCTTGCCGAATATGTCCCGGCTCGGCGACGAAGGCGTCTGGGGTACGCTCATCTCGCCCACTCAGTGGACGTGGGAATGCTGGCCTACATTCGCCACCGGGCTGCGACCCGAACGGCATGGCGTAGTTGAGGGAACAAAGCCCCGCGGTCATCTGTGGACGCTGGCCGATGTGAAAGCGGAGGCGTTTCTCTGGAACCATCTGGAAGATGCCGGGCTTAGCTTTGGCATCAGTAGAGTGCCGGTAGTTACCACGCCGCCGGGCCCGCCGGTGATGCAGCCGAATGCTCAGAACTGGATGATTAGCGGCGATAATGTGTGGCCCCAGGCCATCTGGCCGCCGGACCTGCAAAAGCATCTGCTGCCGAAAGTCGGGCTGTCAGAGAGTGATAATGTAGATGAAGTGATGCCCGGTCGTCCCATATTCCCGCTCGGCAGTCCGGTGCCCAGCGCCGAGGAGCTGGCTCAGAAGCATGACGAAATCAGACACTTTCTGGCAGTGAAAAGCGAACGTAATTGGCACACACTGCTGGCGTGTCTGCGGGAGCGGCCCGTAGATGTGGTGATTGCCTACTGGCATGACACCGACTATGCGGGGCATCATCTACTCTACCGCGAGGAGGCTATGAGGTGGCTTTACGCCCGGTTTGATGAATGGCTGGGGCAGGCGATAGAGGAGTTTGAGCCGGAGGCAGTGGCCGTCTTCGGTGACCACGGTATGGTGCCCTTTGACCACATAGAGGCCAAACCACCCATCGCCGAAGAGATAATGATCGGCGGTAACCGATTTTGGCGAACATCGGGATGCGCCGGCGATGTCTACTTCACCGGTGCCCATCGGCCGCCCAGCAGCCTGATCCTGTGGGGTGCCGGGTTTAGTCGCGGCGCTCAGCAAGTGAAAATGGAGGATATGATGCCTACGCTGCTGGCTAGCCTGGGCATAGGTATTGACGATTCAGCGATTGATGGCAAGATAGATTATACAGTCCTGGGCCCCGCCGGCCCTACAACTCAGGACGAGAAGGTGGTGATAGCAAGACTGCGGGCGTTGGGATACATCAATTAGCGCATAGGCCAAGGCAAGCCATGCGGGC
>CAYNMY010000046.1:0-8963 GCA_964398275.1 uncultured Armatimonadia bacterium
CGGCCACCAGCAGCACCAGCAATACCAGCCGGCCCATCGTCCCCCACACCGGCGCGTCCATCATGCCCGCCAAGAAGCCACCGATGGCTACATAGACCAGCAAAGCCACCGCGCCGTGGGGGTGATCCCTGTGGAGCAGGCATAGGGCTATCAGCGCCGCCACAACTACCAGCGCATATTCGTACGTGAAGGCCGAGGCGGCAAAGGCAACCGTGGACAGCCCCAGATACCAGCCGCAGCCGGTTCGCAAGTAAACGAGATAGAGCCACACTGCGATAGCGCTCAGCAGAAGACCCCACAGCAGATAGATGGCGTTGATGTCGTTTACGAAGGGAACAAGCAGGGGATGAAGCAGGTAAGCTGCGGCCAGCCCCACGGCCACTGCGTCCCGCACCAGCGCGCGCAACAGCAGGAAAATCACGAAAGCGATGGCCAGATGTATGGTCAGGCGTACAACGTGCCAGGGCCAGTAGACATCCCGGGGCATAACACGGTTAATCAGCGCAAAGAGCGCGTAGCCGAGTGGCCGGTACTCACCGTACGTCGCCGCCATGAACTCGCTGGTGAAGATATGGGGCACGCCCCCCGCGCTGCGCAGCAGCGTGGGGCCCAGGCTGGGGGCGCGAATCGGGGCGGGGCCGTGATGGAACAGCGCCCGGTTCCCCAGGCTGTTGCCGTAGCCGACGATACCCAGGACGATCAGCAGTGCTATGAAGATATACGGGCGTGAGAAATGCTTCATCGCTGCCTCAAAGTAAATCACGACCCGGCCACAGTCTGCCAGGGCCATGTTCACACATTGGTGGTGGCGGTGCTCACCGCCATTCATTGATATGCTATACCCCAGCGGACCATATTGTCAAGAATCATGCGCCCACTAGCCCGCCCGTCAGGATTGACAGTGGGTGGCTTGCCAGCGTCAGGTTCCGCTCTGGGCACGCCGGAACAACGCCACAATGATACCGGCGGCGATTAGGACAATGCCCAGCCACACCAGCGGCATGCCCGGCTTCACGCTGACCTCGAGCACCGCGCCGGACATCAGCCGGGGGGCATTGCTACCCGGCGGCGCTGCCAGAATAGCCAGGGGGGTGATGTACACATCACCCCAGAGGCGTCGGTTGATCCACGCCCGCCGCAGCTCGATATTGAAGCTGGGGTGCTGCTCGATTTCTACAACACCTTCGCCGTCACCAAAGGACAGTCTCGCCCGTGCCACCTCAGGCGCCGGCCTGGTAATCTCGCGTACGCTCAGACGCCCGCCGGCAATCCTCTGCTCCTGCCCCACGGCGAGATAGGCCCGCGCACTGCGCGACCCGTAGCCGGAAACGAGGGCTCCTACCAATAGTATGGCCACCCCCAGATGAGCCAGTAGTGCCCCGGGCACTGTCCAGGCTCTGCCCCCCTTGCCAGCAAACTGCCGCAGCGCCAGAATGGCCACGACTGTGCACGCCAACAGCAGCAAAGGCGCCATGACCATAGGCATCGTTCGCAGCAGGCCGCCGGGAGTGCGCAGGCCTGCCGCCCACAATGCCGCCAGCCCAGCCAGGGCAACTATCGTCCCCAGCACCGCGATCGCCGTCGCCGGAGAGCCGCGTCCGGCCCCGCCCAGGCGCCAGCCCAGCATCACCATCAGGGCCAGGACCACGGGCAGCAGCACGGCATTGTACACAGCAGGCCCAGGCGTATAGCCCAGTACGGGCAGCGATAGTCCCACCAGCACCAGGCCTGCGACCACAACAAGCAGGCCCGCACCCCATGCCACGGGCGCCAACTGCTCAGATTCAGCGCTTTCGGCAACGCCGACCCGCCAGCGTCGCCAGCGGATTGCCAGCATCACCACACCAAGTGTGCTCGCTGCGGCCAACAGGATTCCGAGAGCCAGCTCCAAGAGCCTCTCGCCTTCGATGTAAGCGTGGACGCTTGCCAGGCCCAGGGAACCGCTCCGGACCAAAAAGGATCCGTAGAGCACGGTGAGAAAGCCACTCATGGCCGAAGCTGCTGCCCAGGGCAGCCAGCGGCTGTCGCGCCGAGCCAGCCACAGGGCGTGCACCGTCGCTGCCGCCAGCATCCAGGGGACGAGGGATATGTTCTCTACCGGGTCCCAGGCCCAGAATCCGCCCCAGCCGAAGGTCTTGTATGCCCATACTGCGCCGAATCCGTTGCCGGCCGTGAGCGCTAGCCAAGCCACCATTACCCACGGCCAGACCCGCTGCGGCCACGCGCGCAGGTCCCTGTCAATCAGCGCGCCGACCGTAACAGCATAGGGGACCGCCAGCAGAGCGTAGCCCAGAAACAACATTGGGGGATGAATGAGCATCATCGTGTCCTGGAGCAGGGGATGGAGTCCTCCTCCTGTCCCGGGCACGGGCGGGGCGAAGGGATTGCTGAGTATCACGAGCCCCAGCAGGCAGCCCTGGATGCCGCATAGAAGGGCGACGGCGCGCGCCTGCCTGTGCGGGTTCACCAGCAGCACCAGAACGGCCATCTCGACACACCACAGCAGCAGTGCACCCGCCTGCCCGCCCCACACGGCTGCCAGGCGGTAGCTCCAAGGCGCTCCCTCGACTGCCCGGTGTGCCACGGCATAGGCGACCCGCGCATCGCCGTTGGCGACCACGGCAGCAAGCAGTCCGAAGGCAGCTACCGACCCGCCCAGCGTGATTACCTGGCACCAACGCAGACTGCGCCCCGCACGCGGCCATCCCATACCCACCATCAGGCCAGCGAGGGCACTCAATGAAGCAATTGTCAGCAGAATCAAGCCGGTCACTAGCACAGTATCGCTCACGCGCTCCTCACCTGAGGTCTAGGTGGCCGACTGACTTCCCATCCCTCCGGCCAGACTTCAGCCCCATCCGTGTCCGGGAGTTATCCGGGGGCAATGGTGTATCTGATTAAACCCTCCTGCGCTCATCCGGCCTTGGAATAGGGTGCAGTTCCCGGCCACGGGCCGTCTATCGTTCGGGCAGCACTGAGTACAGTCGCCCACCCTTATTACCGCGCCGTCAGTTGCCGCTCCACCACTGTCCCCCAGGTTACACCTTAGCTAACTGTCTATTCGTGTCCAAAAGGCGCTGAGGTCAAACAGCGTCTTGCAGTTCGCCATCGCCAACGTGGAGTCCGATGTAGATCATTTTCGGTCTGCCTCCTTGACGGCTTTGTGGGGTTGCGTCACCTTAACATTTGCCATCAATGGGAGATAGACCCTTCTATATTATCCTACGGCCATTTCATGTGGGCCACCACTGGGCGAGGCGGCGCGAAGTTGTGAACTGTGCATTGCGTGCCTTGAGCAGGTCAATCAGTATCTGAAACTGCTCCAGGGCGTACGGGCCACAGTTTTTGCTCAGCAACGGATCAGGTGTAACTGTGCCCTCGCCAATGTACATACTTGCCGGCATTTCGACGAACTCCCAGGGGTGGAAATAGAAGCAGAGCACAACAGGCAATCCGCGGTCGCGCACGTAGGTGGCGAAGTTGTCCACGTGCTCCATCAGCGCCTCAGCGCCTTCGGTGCGAAACAGCGGCCACTGGTCACGGTCTCGACCGTACGCGTCCTGGCTCGTGATAGTCATATCCGCGAAGTTAGGGATCTCGAGAATTGACAAATCACCTTCCCGGGTCCAGTCCTCTGAGCTAGGGTGGTAAGGAACCAGACGCTTCTCATAATAATACAGTGGATAAGTAGCGTCGGCGAGGTAGCCCAGCTTGTCCAGGGCGTTGACTACTCTAGTGCTTCCGCACAGGCGAGGGCAACGGAAGGAGACCGGACGCCCGCCCACGGAACGGGCAACGAGTTCGGTGGCTACGCGCAACCGGTTCTCCACCTCTTCGGGCAGGAGGGGTGTTACCCCGGGAATCTCAAAGAGGGGATCGCCCAGGGTTTCGTGATAAATGGAATGACAACCCACTTCGAAGCCGGCATCAGCAATGGGGCGCACTGCGTCAGGATGCTTCTGGGCGGCGTCTCCTGTCACAAAAAAAGTGGCCGGTATGTTCTGGGAAGTCAGAATCTGAAGCAGCAGCGGCACACCGCGCTGGAGGCCCTCATAAGTATGATACCAGCTCCCCATGTCGGTCTCAGTGTCAATCCCCAGTATGACGGTGATTTCGTCGGTCATATCCCTTCTCCATCAGACGTCCAATTCGATTATTTCCATTCTGGTACTAGAAAACCACTCCACGCCTTCAGCGGTCACTCTGATTCCGTTCTCCCAGCGCAGGCCGAAGTCAGCGGCCTGGAGGAAGGTATCAATCTGGAAGGTCATGTTTTCCTGGAGCAGGTATTCGGAGTGACTCTCCATCCACGGCGCCTCCACTTCCATCATGCCCAGACCGTGGCATGGCCCGTACAGGAGATTGTCGCCACAGCCCATCTCCTTGAGGAACTGCGTGAACTTGCGTACCACTTCGTTGCCAGGAATACCAGCTTGAATCCATTCGGCGGTCTTGTAGTGGGCATCCAGCCCTACTTCAGTCAGGCGGCGCATTTCATCCGTCATCTTGCCCAGGCAAATAGGTCTTCCGACGCTGGGGGAATAGCCCGCGACCCGAGCACCAATGTCGAGCTGGACATAGTCACCCGCCTCCAGCACCCGGGTGCTAGGGCGGCCAATGGCGTGAGTACTGTTGATGCCGGAGAGTACGTAAAGAGGATGAGCCTCGTATTCCGCACCGTTGGCGTATATGGACTGCTGGGCGATACCAACCATCTGCTGCTCAGTCATGCCTGGTTTGATTTGCTTCAGGACCTCTTGCAGAGCGATTTCCGATATGCGGGAGCCTTCCCGCAGACAGGCCAGTTCGGCTTCGCTCTTAATCATGCGTAGGTTGACAATGACGTCGTCGGCGCGCACGATTTCGGCGTCGGGAACATCCCGCCGTAGGGCCTCATAAATGGGGAGAGGCAGAATCGAATACCCGGCAATGCCCAGCCGCCTTGGAGCAATACCAAGTTCGGCGAAGATTGAGGCAAAGGTGTCCAGCTCCACGCCGGGATAGTCCGGCTCAGCAGACTCGCGATACTCCAGGATTCGGCGAATCTTGGACAATTTGCCGCGGTCTCGAGCGAAGGTCTCGCTTTCCGGCCCAATGATCTGTACTGCTGCGCCTTCACCGGGCACGAGCACTCCGGCAGTCTCAAAAATGGGCCAGTAGTCCGAGAGGTAGCGTACATTAGCAAAATCGGCTTCGTTGGAATGCACTAGCAAAGCGTCTAACCCCTCGGCACACACGGCCTCCTGCACCCGTTCCCGGCGCAGGGCAAACTCCTCATCAGGAATGACAGGAATGTCCATCACAAGCACCTCCTTCTTAGCTCTGTGGAAAGATACCTTGAGTTAGCTCTACATTCTTCAGGCGGGCTGCTACTTCCTTGTAGAGGTCATCGCTCAGTGGTTCGGAATAAGGCTGTGGTTGAACTAGGCCGGAGTCATTCGCCAGCCATTCGGGAATGGTCTCTTCGGCCATGACACGTAGGTCTGCGATGCGTGCCCGGATGCTCTCGGGTGTGAACTGATAGTCGAAAGCTTCCGAATGCCAGCCGAGACGTGAATCAGCCGCTGCGTAGGGCAGACAGGCTTGCGCGTTGGCGACCTCTTCGTGGATGTGGAGTTGTAGTCGTTGCAGTACGGCCTTGCGTGTCTCTAAGTCTGGGCTGCGCAGCATAAACTCCCGCTCCACATAAAAGCGCATCGTGTTGCGTAGCGAGGCCATTTGATGGTAGATGCATCGGGCCAGACCGTACTCTTGGTATTGTTCCAGGGTTGGCTCAGGAATCTTCGCGAAGGCTCTCTCGAGTGCTTGCAGGCCCCATGCCCAGCGCTCCAGCAACTTGCCCAGGACCTTGTCGAACCACAGCACGTCCTGGTCAGGGATGATTCCCAGCAGGTTGTCTCCGGGCAGTTGATCGTGCCGGTAGTTACCCGGCACCGGCTTATGTATCGGCTCGAGATACCAGGGAAACGCTGGACCTCGGACCTGGGGGCCCCGGTAGAGCAGCAGAATACTGAAGGGGTACAGATTCCAGGCCTTCGCAAACCAATCCCAGGCTGCCACGACATCAGGCGCTGCTGCTTCGCCGAAGTACGCCGCCGCCAAACGGCCTAGCACGGCTTGTCGGTCCTGCGGGAACGGCTCGAAGTAAGTCTGCGCCGCCAGCTCTGTGATCAGCCCGGGATAGTTGCCAAATGTCCAGCACCCCAGCATGCCACTGACGCCGCTCTCGTGCATTCCGGCGAACTTGTCGTAGACGACGCCGGGCAGAGGTAGATGCGGCACACTGGCTAGCTCGTGCGTGTTGACGAATTGCAGCTTCGCGTAGACTGGCAGTCCCCGGCGCTGGGCTTGCTGGCTGGTGCGTACAAAACGTTCCGAAGGGCCGGTGAAGGATAGCGCATACTCGTCAATCTCCAGTCTCTTACCGAGGACCGTCTTCCAGCCGCCCCGTTCAAAGCCCGCCATCACCGTACAGTCCTCGGGCAGGCTCTCAACAATCCGGCGTTCACACTGTTCGCCCCACAGCATCTCCCACGACCAGTTCCAGGCGATAACCTCAGCCGCCGGTGCGGAGCGGTGAATCCCGCGCCTGATGGCCGAGATGATCTCGGTAACGATCTCTTCGGGTTGGCGCTTCGCACAGCGGGGGCAGCCGCCCAGTCCCTGCTCGAAAGGATGGGGGCCTGGTGCTCCCTTCGAGTGGTGCGAGTGACAGTGAGTATGGTGCTCGGAGGCAGTGATTAGGACAACGCCTCCGAGGGCCGGCACTTCTGCAAAGAGCCGCTGCGAGCTATTCTCCAGGAACTCGAGCACCTCTGGCTGGCTGCTACAGAGCGCAAAGGTTGCTGGCTTGCCGTCCATAATCGAGGACGACGCTGCTCCCCTCAGGTGTGGATAGCGCTCCCAAAAGCTATCATCCTGGGCGAAGGCCCGCGGCTCGTTGAGGTAGATGTAGACCCGTATACCATATCTGCCGGTGCGCGCCACCAGCTGCCGGAGGGCAGCCAGCGTAGCCGGGGCGTCGTTGCCGAACTCAGGAAACACTTGCGAGGGCACCACGTCGCGCAACTTCAGGTGTAGCCAGATGCCGTTGATACGATGGTGGGCCAGGCGATTGAGGTATCCCTCGGGATAGTAGTCCTCGTCGGCGAGTAGCTCATTTTCGTAGTACGGCGCAAAGAATGACCGCAGTATTCGGGTGCGTAGCCACGGCTGACGGGATATGACCTGTCGCGGGAGGAACGGTCCGCCCGCCTCCGCCATCTGCTCCTCCAGCTCGTAAAGCGCATACTGCAGGCCGGTATGGTCCGCCCCCTTGATCTTGATTCCGTCTGGCCCCGCCTCAACAGAGTACGACTCAGGCACCTCGAACTGCTGCGGCGCAAGTTCCAGACGTATGAATTCGCCGCTCTTGGCTTGGTCCGGAGCAAGTGGCACACCGACCGGCGTGGCCATAGACACCTTCATAAAGCACCGAAAATCAGCGACAGCCGTCTGCGTTTGCTCACCGGCTGACTCAGGTAGAACCACGTGCCAGTCGGCAGTAATGCTTACGGCGTCTCGGCTTGGTTGGGCGCCGATGCGGCACAAGTTCTGGCTGTGCAGCGGCTCAGCCAAGTTCTCTCGATACGCATGTCTTAGTTCCGCTGCCGCTGGATAGCCAGTAATACCTTGAGTAGCAGTCATGGCTATTACCTTCGGAATCTGTTATTTACGTCTTGGTTATTGCAATATTCTTCGGATCTGTCATGACTACCTTGTCTGTTTGACATCAGCGCCTCTTGGACACGAATGGACAGTTAAGCTAAGGTGTAACCTGGGGGACAGTGGTGAGCCGTCCATGGCAGCCAGGCACATAACCAGGATTATCGGCCTTGAGCTTGCAGTAGCAAAGCCGACTATGCTGCTGAGGAAGAAGAAGCGAACAGGAACGTTGGGGGAAAAGCAGGGGAATCCACGTTACACTTTAGTGGGGGGCGACAGGTAAACCGAGTTATGGACGCGAAATTCGGTGCCTTTTCGGCCCTTTTCGGGCCAAATTGAGACCATAACTGTGCATCTAGTCCAACTGGCGATTTCAGCCTCCGATCAACGCGTCTTGATAACGCCCGCAACGGGCGAGTGGTCCACAAGCAGTATTATGGACTCAGTTGGTACGTCCAGCCGCTGATACACCGACAGGTCAATTCGCCGAGAGGTACACATACTCCTCCATCTATTCGCGCCCGACCGGTGAGCTCCCAGTCTTGCGTCCCGCGGACGTCTACCAGGGCCGAGGCAGCAAGTTGTGGGCGGGAGAAAGGAGGTGCAACGGCGAACTAACCAAGCCCGGCGCCAACATAACCTAGCGCTAACCAACAGTACGGGGTGAGTCAGCCAAAAAGGGGCCAAGTTGCACCTTGTCTCTGGCCCTCAAATGTCCAAGAGGACCTGACGACGTACAGACAGCACCTGCTGACGCAGAGCGAGGATCTCCCTGTCGCGATCATCGCACAGCAAACGAAGATAGAGCGTGGCTAGCGGAGACAACAAGACCAGAAGCAAGTGCCAGAACATGCAGGGATGATGGCCTCAGCCGAAGACGAAGTCAAGGCTGCCACTGAAACCCCACACGCCGCGACATCCCGGTTCCCCAAACTGCGTAGATTAGTTTGGGGACCCTACGGGCTCATTCCTGTGGTGCACTGCCGTCCGCACAACCTTCACTCATTGCCCGCGAGCGTTCCTCGTCGAGCCTGGGAAAGTACTCTTTCTTCAGCAATACCTCCCGCTCAGTTTCAGGCAACCCCAGGTAGAATCGCGCCTTGACGGCCAGGGCATCGTCTATGAGTTTGCGCATGAACTCCACCGGATAGTTGTAGTAGCAGATGAAGTTTGTGGTGTTACTGGTGTTGAAGCCGGAGACCTACTTCGTGCCGTCTGACAGCTCCCAATCAAACGAGGAGTCCCGGCTTATTGCTTGC
>CAYNMY010000047.1:0-8923 GCA_964398275.1 uncultured Armatimonadia bacterium
CGGCGCAGTCTTCTCACGGTCCCCAGCGCCAGCAGGCCGCTGCTGCGGAGCAGCACCGTGCAGCAGCACCGTGCAGCGTGTGGTGACTCGCTCGCGTTCGAGCCCAGCTAGGCCGGCCCCACCCCGGCACTGCGCGAGGCGCGCCGGGAGCTGCGAACGGGCGAAGAGATTGACCGCGACGATCTGGTCGTGGCGCTGCTGGACCTGGGCTACGAGCGGGTGGACCTGGTGGACGAGGTCGGACAGTTTTCGGTCCGCGGGGGCATTGTGGACATCTCGCCGCCCACCAGCGAGCAGCCGGTGCGCGTAGAGCTACTGGGTAATGAGATTGAGCGCCTCCGGCTCTTTGACCCCATCACGCAGCGGTCCACCCAGCCGCTGGAACGTATCGGCATCGGGCCAGCCGGCGAGATACTGCTCACCCAGAAATCTGCCCGGGCGGCGCTGCCGACTATTCGCAGTGCTTTCCGCCGCGAGCTCGACCAGCTTCGCGAGCAGAGCAAGCTCCGCGAGGCCGAGCGGCTCCAGGAGCGCATGCAGGAGGACCTGCGGCTGCTCGAGCAGCTTCAGCCCGCCCCGGGACTGGCGCACTACCTGCCCTACGTATACAGCCGGCCCGAGGCAATCTGCGAGTATCTGCCCGAAGACGCCTATCTGATCGTGGACGAGCCGGTCCACCTGAAGTCGCACGCCGAACGGTTTGAGGACGAGGTCCACCAGGCCTATCACACCGGCATCAAGCTGGGCAGCCACCTGCGGCTCCCGGCGAGCGCGTGTATGCCCTTCGCTAAGCTGGTCGCAGCGCACCTGCAACACAACCGCCTCGAGCATCCCATCATCTATCTGAGTATGCTCCGGCGCGAAGTTCCGTGGCACAACGATGCACCCGTGGTGCGCTTCGACACCCCACCCGTGGACAGCTTCGGGGGCAAATTCGAGCTGCTGGTAGACGGTCTGGCCGATTGGCAGCAGGAGGGCAAGTATCTGATCGTTTGCACTAATGATCCGCCGCGGATTGCTGAGGTGCTGCGCTCTCGACACCTGGACAACGTCTACCAGGCGGCCGACCTCCATGCTTTGGCGCCCGGTAACATCAACGTGGTGGACATAGATCTGTCCGGGGGCTTCACTGTTCCCGACGTAGACCTGATCGTCCTGACCGGACAAGAGATATATGGGTGGCGCAAGCTGCGCCGCCCCCCCGAGCGCAGCTTCAAGCCCGGCTTCTCACTCACCTCGCTGCGGGAACTGCACGAAGATGACTACGTGGTGCACATCAACCACGGCATCGGGATCTATCGCGGCCTGACCAGGCAGAACCTGGGCGGGATGGAGCGGGAATACCTAGTCCTGGAATATGCCGAAGGTGACAAGCTCTATGTGCCGGTTACCCAGCTCGACCGGGTCCAGAAGTACATGGGTTCACACGGCTCGCCGCCGGTCACCCGGCTCAACAGTGGGCGCTGGCACAATGCTAAGAAGAAAGCCAGGGCTTCCACCAGGCTGCTGGCCCATGAGCTGATGAAGCTGTATGCTGCGCGCGAGCAGGTCCAGGGCTACCGTTTCGAGCCCGACAGCGCCTGGCTGGCCCAACTGGAGAACTCCTTCCGTTACGAGGAGACCCCGGACCAGATCGGGGCTATCGCCGACGTCAAGGCAGATATGCAGGGCGATAAGCCCATGGATCGGCTCATCTGCGGCGACGTTGGCTTCGGCAAGACCGAAGTGGCGGTCCGGGCCGCATTCAAAGCGGTGCTGGACGGCAAGCAGGTCGCCGTGCTGGTGCCCACCACCGTGCTGGGCCAGCAGCACTACAATACCTTCCGCCAGCGGTTGTCGGGCTATCCCGTGGAAATCGCCATGCTCAGCCGCTTTCGTACGCGTGAGCAGCAGAAGAAGATAATCAGCGGGCTTAAGCAAGGCACTGTTGACATCGTCATTGGCACCCACCGCCTGCTGGTGGCCGATGTCAGCTTCAAAGACCTCGGCCTGGTAGTTATTGACGAAGAGCAACGGTTCGGAGTCAAGCAGAAAGAGCAGCTCAAGAAGTTGCGCGAAAGCGTGGATGTTGTCACGCTGACAGCCACACCGATCCCGCGGACGCTGAATATGGCCCTATCGGGGGTCCGGTCTATTTCCCTGATCAACGATCCCCCCCAGGGGCGGGTGCCGATCCGCACCTTCGTCCGCGAGCGGGACGACCAGTTGATCCGGGAGGCGATTCTGCGGGAGGTACGCCGCGGCGGGCAAGTATATTTCGTCCATAATCGGGTAAAATCCATAAACCATGTTGCCGCCGGCCTTCAACGGTTGGTGCCGGAGGCGAGCGTGGCGATTGGTCACGGCCAGTTGCCCGAGGCTGATCTTGAACAGGTCATGCTGGCGTTTTACGCCGAAGAGTTCGACGTTCTGGTATGCACGACCATCATCGAGAGCGGCCTGGACGTACCCAATGCTAATACCATAATAATTGATGGCGCTGACAAACTGGGGCTGGCGCAGCTTTACCAGTTGCGTGGCCGCGTGGGCAGATCTGACCGGCAGGCCTACGCCTACCTGCTGTACCGCTACCCCGAGCGCATGAGCGAGGATGCCGAAAAGCGGCTGAGGGCGCTTGAGGAGTTCAGCGAGCTAGGCAGTGGGTTCAGGCTGGCGCTGCGCGATCTGGAGATCCGCGGCTCCGGGGACATCCTGGGTGCCGAGCAGAGCGGGCACATGTCGGCCGTGGGTCTGGACCTGTATTGCCAGATGCTGGCCGAGTCGGTCAAGACGCTCAAGGGCGAGCCAACCTCCGACTACGAGGGCGCACCCTCGGTTGATCTGCCCATTGAGGCGCTTGTTCCGGCTGACTACGTGCCGGCGGAGAACCAGCGCATATCGCTCTACCGCCAGCTTGCCGCGGTGAGCAACAGCGAAGAAATAGATCAACTGGTAGCGGAGTTTGCTGACCGCTACGGCAACCTGCCGGCGGCGGTCAGTAACCTGGTGGAGATCGCTCGGCTCAAGCTGCAGTGTATGGCGGCTGGCGTTGCCGATGTGGCCACCGAGGACGGCCGAATCGTCATCCGGTTGCGGGCCGGGGCCCGCCTGAAACCGCGGGATCTGCGCCTGCTCGAAGGCCTGTACAAGCCAACCAAGCTTCAGGCCCGGCGGGGAGCGCGCTCGAAGCTGCCGCGAGCTATTTTCGATCCGCAGCAGATATGCTTCGGGTACAAGCAAGAAGGCGGGCAGTTTGCCCTGGCCACCACCCAGGAGCTGGTGGGGCGCTTACTGGACCGGCCGCAACACGATTCGACCAAATCGGCGGCCCTGGCCGCCCCTCCGTAAGCCAAAGGGCGGCGCGGCCCTCCGGGATCGGGAACTCATACTATGGCTGAGGAAAAAACTCCGAATAACCCTGATACAGACACGCCAGCCCCCGCTGACGATAGTGCCCCTGAGGTTGAGAAGCGCGGCAACGACCGGGCTCGAAAAGGCCGGGAGAAAGTTGTCGCCGTCTGTTTTTCCCGCACCGGCCAACTCTACTGGTTCCACGCCGGGGGAGTGCAGCTCAAGCCGGGGCAGTTCGCTGTGGCCGACACCGAGAAGGGCCCGGATGTCGGCCAGGTCGTTTACGTGAAGGACAGAATGGAACCAGGTCATCCCGCGCCCACCAAGGCGTTGCTGCGCAGGGCCAACCGCAATGACTTCCAGCACAAGGGCCGCTTGCGGGAGAAGGCCGCGGAGGCTATCGCCGTCTGCGAGCAGAAGACCGCCGAGCACGGCCTGGCGATGAAACTGGTCCGAGCCGAATATACTCTCAACGGCCGCCACCTCACCTTCTTCTTTACCGCCGAGGGCCGCGTGGACTTCCGTGAGCTGGTCCGTGACCTGGCCCAGACTTTTCACTGCCACATCGAGCTGCGCCAAATCGGCGTGCGCGACGAGGCCAAGATGCTCGGGGGCATGGGCCCCTGCGGCCAGCCCCTGTGCTGCGCGCGGTTCCTGCGCGAGTTCAAGCCTGTAGGCATCCGCCTGGCCAAGGACCAGGACCTGCCGCTGAATCCCGAGAAGATCAGCGGCCTGTGCGACCGGTTGATGTGCTGCCTGCGCTACGAGCACAGTGCCTATGTGTCGGCGCGCGCCAAGCTGCCCGAGATCGGTACGGAAGTGGACACGCCGCGGGGAAGTGGCCCCGTTGTCGAGCGGAACGTGCTCAAGCAGCAGTTAACAGTAAGACTCGGCGAACAACAGTTCGCGACCTTCCCGGTCACCGAGGTGCGCCCCCATCGGGGGGAGAAGAGCCAGTCTAACGAGAGCTGATCCGGTCGCTGCCAGCGGCCAAACCGACCCAAGCCGGTGCAGGAGAATTGTGCCACTTTCTGAATATGGGTGTGGCGAATGCGCAGAGGAATTTGAGCTGCTGGTTTCGCGCACCGCTCAAGATAGTTCAACCAACTGTCCGGCTTGTGATGGAAGCGATGTTCAGCGTATAATGTTGTCATTCCGTACCCGGATGGGCTGGGGTTCTGCGACGCAGGGGAACGTGAGCACCTCGCGAAGCTGCGCCGGCTGCAGGACGAGCAGTTGCGCCTCGTGTGGCAGATGAGCTAATATGAATCTATACTGGCACATAATGAACGGACGGGACATAAACACTTGTCAGAGGCAGATTGACTGAATGAGACCACCGGAGAGTCCGATCAGAAGCTATTATATTACTACGCCCATCTACTATGTGAATGATCTGCCGCACATCGGCCATTCGTATACCACGATAGCGGCAGACGTCCACGCGCGCTACCATCGGCTGCTGGGCGAACCGGTGCTGTTTTCCACCGGCACCGATGAGCATGGGCAGAAGGTGGCGTGCTCGGCCGAGGCCCGGGGCATGAAGCCCCAGGAATTTGTTGATGAGGTGGTCGCCGGCTGGCAGCGGATGTGGGAGCGGTTGCACATCGAGTATGACCGCTTCATTCGGACCACGGACCCGCATCATGTGGCCACCGTTAAGTATGTCTTCCGCCGGCTCCGGGATTCTGGCGATATCTACCTGGGCGAGTATCAGGGCTGGTACTGCATTCCCTGTGAGACGCACCTGCTGGAGAGCGAGCTGGTGGACGGCTGCTGTCCCGAATGCCAGCGGGCAGTCGAGCAGCTCACTGAACCAGCCTACTTCTTCCGCACTTCCGCCTACGCCGACCGGATCCGCGAGCACATCGAGCGCAATCCCGAGTTCATTCTTCCCGAGTCGCGGCGCAACGAGGTGCTCTCGTTTATCAAAGAGGGCTTGCGCGACGCCTGCGTCAGCCGTAGTCGTACCGAATGGGACATACCGGTGCCCGATGACGAGACCCAGTCCATCTACGTCTGGTTCGATGCGCTGGCTAATTACCTCTCCCAGGTCGGGTATCCTGACAACCAGGACGAGTTGGCGAAGTGGTGGCCACCAACTTTGCAACTGGTAGGCAAAGACATCCTGACCCGCTTCCACGGCACGCTCTGGCCCGCCATGTTAATGGCCCTGGACCTGCCCTTGCCCGACGCCATCTTTGCCCACGGCTGGTGGATCACCGCCGAGGGGGACAAGATGAGCAAGTCGCGGGGCAACGTCCTGGACCCGTACGAGGTCGCGCAGGAGCTGGCCGAGATTTCCGGGGCAACCACCTCCGTGGCCGTTGACAGTCTCCGCTATTTTCTGCTGCGCGAGGTCACCTTCGGGCTGGACGGCTCGTTCTCCTGGCGCGCGCTGCTAACTCGATTTAATGCTGACCTGGCCAACGACCTGGGCAATCTGCTCAATCGCACTTTGCCGTTAGTCGAACGTTACCTGGATAAGAAGATTCCTCACCCGGGTCCCGGAGCAGGGGAGCTTGGGCCCGAAATTGATCGCGTACGCAATCTCGTCGAGGAAGAGATGGCCGAATCGGACTTCAGTGCCGCCCTGGTCGCCATCTGGCAACTCATAGCCAGCGCCAACAAGTTCCTGGACAGCCGCGCGCCGTGGACGCTGCACAAAGAATCCAAGCAGGTCGAGCTGGAGGCCGTCCTCTACGATGTTGTGGACTGCGTACGGGTCCTGGGTATAATGGTCTCGCCGTTTATGCCTGAGAGCGCCGATGAGATCTGGCGGCAACTGGGTTTGGAAGCGACGCAGGCCCAGAAATCCTGGCGCGACTGCCGGGCGATGGAGATGCCCAGCGGTATCGCCATCGTGCCCGGCCGGCCGATTTTCCCGCGTGTGGACATTAAACGAGCCGTGGACCGTCTGCAAGCCCGACGCGAGCACGACAAGAAATCCCAGCAAGATCAGGTGCCCGCAACAGGTGCAAGCGCAATCAGCATTGAGCAATTTGCGCAGTTGGAGTTGCGTGTGGGCACAGTGCTGGAGGCCCATCGCATCCCCGGCGCTGATAAGCTCTTGCGGCTGATAGTTGATCTGGGCGAGGACCAAGCCCGCCAGGTCGTGGCGGGAATCGCCCAGCAGTTTAATCCCCGGGAGCTATTGAATGTCAATGTGGTCGTGGTGGCGAATCTGGCGCCGACAACCATTCACGGCGTGGAGTCCCAGGGGATGATCCTGGCCGCAGGCGCTAAAGAGCCCGAAGCCATGATCGTTACCGACCGGATTTGCCCGCCGGGTACCATTGTCCGTTAAGGACCGCGGGGTTGATTGCCCGTCGGCGTTGTCTCAGCGATACTACTCAATCTCATCTGGGAACCTGATTGACTCACTAGGAGCCCAGAACGGACAACCAGGAGGAAATCGTTTTGCCTGCAATCAAGCGCAGACAAGCAGGAAAGGCAGTCTCCATCATCGTGCTCACTCTTGCGATGGCGGCTATCACCTGGATCGTATACCTGACAGGGACTAAGAGCTTTGCTGTCCATTTCTACTATTTGCCCATATTGTGGGCCGCTTTCGTCTTTGGTGACTACGGCGCAATTATCGTATCCCTGGTAGCTGCTCTGGCCTGCGGGTGGTGGATGCCCGCTGAACCCGGGGCGGGGCTGTCGGCAGCAGACCCGACTTTGCGCAACCTGGGGGATATGATCCTGCGTATGCTGATTTTCTATGTGGTGGGCATTGCCGCCTCCCGGCTATCCTCCGAGCTTAAGCGGCGGATAGTTGAGGCGCAAACACTTTATGAAGTGGCCCGCAGCATAACCTCCAGCCTGCGCATAAGACAGGTGCTTGACCTGATTACCGACCATGCCATGCGCGTGATGGATGCCAAGGCCTGCAACATCCGGCTGCTTGACGAGGAGACCGGAGAGCTGAAACTGACCGCCACTGCCGGACTTAACGAGGACTACTGGAAAAAGGGGCCGGTGCTGGTGCCCGGCAGCGCAGTAGATCAAGACGTGCTTAACGGCCAGCCCGAGCAGATCTACGATGTGCGCAGTGACCCACGTTTTCAATACCCCGAAGCTGCGCGGCAGGCCGGCCTGACCTCCTTGCTCACTGTTCCCCTCCATACCAAGGACAAGACCCTCGGCGTGGTGCGAATCTATTCCAAAGCCCCACGCAGGTTCCAGGCGCGGGAGGTGGACCTGCTGACTGCCTTCGCCCACCAGGCCTCAGTAGCCATCGAAAATGCCGAGCTGTATGAGGATATTCAGCGCAACTATTACGAGACTGTGCGCACGCTGACCCGGGCGATCGAGGCCAAAGACAGCCAAACCTACAGTCACTCGGAGCGCGTCACCGATTTGGTTGACCGGCTCGCCACAGGGGTAGGCATGTCCGAAGAACGGCGCGAATTGCTACGCTTCGGATCGATCCTGCACGATGTGGGCAAGATCGGACTCGACCTGAGCGACATTACTGTCAACAATGGGCAAGATGTGACAGAGCAGGCCTTCTACCGGATGCACCCTCTGATCGGCCAGAGCATTCTCGCGCCGGTGACCTTTCTGAAACCAGTGCTGGCAGTCGTCACCCATCACCACGAACGCTGGGACGGCACCGGCTTTCCCGAGGGGCTCGAAAGCGATGCCATTCCCTACCAAGCACGCCTCGTCGCCATCTGCGATACCTATGACCGACTCATTCATCCCCTGGACGCGGCCACCGATCCCGGCCGGTCGCCTCAGGAAGCCCTCCACCAAATCCTGGCTCGCGCCGGTAGCCAGTTTGATCCCGAGTTGGTGGCCGCATTTCGCCGGACTGTGATCCAGGGCTCACCCGAGGACTCGGACTCCTCCGACGGCTAGGCACAAGCCTCTTTGACACACATCTATCCGCGATGTCCGTGACTACAGCGCACAGTGCTCTGCAGCAGTCGGCCTCCAGCTTCGGCCCGGCGGCCAGCCACGTTATTGTTTCTGCTCTGCCCTCATCGCCGCAAATCTATCGAGGGGGACGCGATTGTCCTGTTTCTACCTGCTGATGGGGCCTGACGAAGAGCTTGAGCTGGCTGGGGCTGAGTTGTCAGCCCTGGCCGGCTGTCTGCCTCAGGGACGGGTTGCCGCCGGCGTCATAGGTGTGGACGTGACCCGCGCCGCTTATACTCGCCTGTGCGCCGAGCAGCTTGCCGCCGGCGCCGACTGGCCCGAGCTGCGCCGGGAGATCGCCAGGCTGGAGCTGCGGTGCCAGGACTACCGGATCGAGGTACTCCGCCCCGCCCCCAAAGTAGCAGTCAGCTCGGTCGAGCTGCAGAAGGCAATTGCCGACCTGATAACAGGCCCTCCCAACCTGAGTCACCCGCGCGTCGAATTCGCCGCTCTCATCACCCCCGGTTGCTGGCGCTTCGGGCGCATCATCTCCGCCAGCGCGCAGCGTTGGCGACGTCAGGCCCAGCGCCCATACCACTACTCTCATTCCCTGCCTCCCCAGATGGCCCGGGCACTGGTCAACATGGTGGCCGCACCCGGCGACATCCTGCTGGATCCGTGCTGCGGGAGCGGAACGGTCGTGGCCGAGGCCCTCGCCGACGGTATC
>CAYNMY010000048.1:0-8887 GCA_964398275.1 uncultured Armatimonadia bacterium
AAGTATTCAGACACCTGCTGCACCAACCCCGGATATTGCTGGATGTACTGCTCCTGGGACCAGCGAAAGATCGTGTCAGTAAGCTCCAGGATCCGGCGGACGAGATTAGCGAAGTCGGGGGAGCGCGGGTTGACGAGCTTGGCCGCAATCTGCTCAGCCTGGGCCACGCGAGTCAGTTGATACTCGTCAGGCATCAACTCGCGCTGAGCATCAATGATCAGGACGATGTATTCAGCCACGCTGGTCGCGCCCTCTAACGCGCGCGCCGCCTCAGCCCGCACCTGGGGAGCCTGCGCATCTTCAATGAGCTGGCCCTGTTCCGCGCCCAGGTAGGCCACGAACCGGGCGGCAGCATCTTGCCGATAGCGGTAGAAGCCGTCGCGCCGCTGTGTGAAGCTGGTAATTCCCAGGCGGGCATTCTGGCTGACCTCAATCGGCGCCGGCTGGCCAGCGATCCCGGCAGCCACCACCTGCTGAATCATCACCCCGTACTGGCCCCAGCCCTGGTCGGCCTCGGCCAGCACTTGTTCATGGCCCTCACTGACCTGCTTAAGCAGCGGCAGGTATCCGGCAATCTGCTGCGCAGTCAACTGAAGAAGGCCGGCAGTCTCGAGCACGGTAATCTGTTCATACAGCTCAGCCGCTGTGAACTGCTCGGCTTCACCCGGCGTCTGGGGTAGGGCGCGGGTCAGCGGTAACAGTAGCGTCAACACAGCCATCAGCAACAAGCTTCGGCTCGCCATAGCGTCCAGTGTCCCCTCCGAATTCGATTCGAGATAAGAGACTACCTAAGACAAGCATTCCCCATCCGGCACCAGTACTCCTGCCGCAACAACTGAGGCCAGCCTCACTCCGCCAAGACCACTGTGGCCCGGACGGCGCAGGTCACGGCTCCACGCCCAGGTGCATCATTGCCTCGCCCACGACAAAGAATGATCCGGTCCCGCAGATCGCGCCACTGCTGCTCGTTAGCCGCCGCGCCAGCTCAACTGCCTGCGGCACGGTCGGAGCTGCCTCGACCGGACCATCCCAGTGCTCCTGCACTACAGTTTGCAGCTCCGGCACAGCGAGCGCACGGGGGTTGTCGGCAGCAGTCACTATGATCCGGTGAACGGCCGGAGAGAGGATGCGGATCATTTCCGCAGCGTCCTTCTCGGCGCATATGCCCAGCACCACGGTGAGCTGCTCGTACTGGAGGTAACGCTCCAAAGCAGATACCAGAGCGCGCACTGAAGCAGGATTGTGCGCGCAGTCCAGGACCAGCCAGGGGCGAACTGCAACCACCTGAAAACGCGCCGGCCAGTCCAGCTTGCCCACAGCCGCGGCGAATTCCCGGTCACTCACCGCAAATCCCTGCTCAGCCAGCGTGCCTAGCGCCGCGTAGGCCACCGCGCAGTTATATGCCTGGTGGGAACCCAGCAGCGCGCTTTCCACTACCAGAGGTCCGGAATCAAGCGCCAGGCTAAAGCTCTGTTTCGGGACAGCCAACTCCTCTGAGGAGGCCGGCATCCCCAACGGTTCGATCTGCCCCAACTCAGCGACCGCCGGCGGCGCTATCAACGGTGCGTCAAGCTGCTCCGCGACAGCGACCAGCACCTCCTGGACCTCCGGGACCTGGTAGGCGCTGACCACCGGTACACCCGACTTGACTATGCCCGCCTTCTCCCGAGCAATTTCTGCGCGGCTATTGCCCAACACTTCGGTGTGGTCCAGATCAATGCTGGTGATCACCGATACCATTGGGGTGATGATATTGGTCGCGTCGAGCCGACCGCCCAGCCCGCGCTCGCCTACCGCCAGGTCCACTGCGGCATCAGAAAAGGCCATAAAGGCCAGGGCCGTGTAGACCTCGAAAAAGCTGGGCCTTCTCAGATCAGGGTGCGCGCCGAGTTCAATCACCGCCCGCCGCAGCTTCTCAGTTACCGCCACCAACTCATCCGGGGTTATCATCTGTCCGTTGATGCGGATGCGCTCGCGCACGGTCACCAGGTGGGGGGAAGTATATAAGCCCGTACTGTAGCCGGCCTCGCCCAGGGCCGCTGCCATCATCGCCGCCACCGAGCCTTTGCCCTTGGTGCCGGCGACATGGACCGTAGGGCAGCAGTCCTGGGGGCGGCCCAGCACCTCCAGCAGGGCTTCGATGGTGTTAAAGCGCCTCGCTTCGGCAAAGCCACGGCGGAAACCCGTGCGCTCGTAGTTAATGAACGAATCGAGGTAGGCGCAGGCCGCATCGTAGCTGGCTATCGGCTGGTCCGGCGAGATGGTCACTGTAGCTATTCCTGAGAAGCGTCAGCGAGTTTGAGACCTGTTCCGGTATTCGACAGCGATGAGTCGCTCGCCTGCATATCCGAGGCAATACCTGGCGCCTATTACACAGCAACCGCCCCGCAAGTTGAGGGGCGGCTGATGGTTACCTATTAGGTGACTGTGCGTGCCGACATATCCGACCACGATATGAGCTTTACGGATAGGGACAGCCAGTACCGCTGGCCTTCACCAGCGGCGGATGGATATCGGTCCATCCGTCCTTGGGCATTGCCTTGGCGTGTCCATCCCAGAACGCGATGTTGCTCATATTGTTGTGCGGGGTCTCGTAGTCGTCGGGCTCGTTGCTGGGGGTAGCGGGCAAGCCGTTGTCAATCATCAGGCACTGCGTGGAAGATTTCATACTGACGAAATCGTCGCCCCACTCGTCCATCTCCGGACAGAACTGGTCCTCACGCCAGTTCGCCGTATCTGGGTCACATACAGTGTCCCACTGAACACAATAGCTATAGCTGACCTTGCCGGTGATGTCGCCGAGATCGTCTTTGAAATCCGCAGGCTGGGTACTCCAGACATCCATGGTACAGTACCAAATGTCCGCGCTCTTGGTATAAGACTCCAGCTTGCTGACCAAGGCTGCCATATAATACTGGCTACTTTCCGTATAGTCCCAGTCAGCTGCCGCGTAAGTCTGCCAGCCATAGGTGTAATTGGCCACATCGGGCAGCAGCTCATCGTGGTCGGCGGCATAGATCTGGAAGGCAGTGGCGATGTTCTTCAGGTTCGACAGGCACCGGGTCTGCTGGGCCTTGGCCTTGGCCCGGGCGAATACCGGGAACAGGATAGCTGCCAGAATAGCAATGATGGCAATAACTACCAGCAACTCAATAAGCGTGAACCCGGCCCGGCACCGTCTGTGGGAAGCTACCATCTTCTTTACTCCCTTCATCATCCTTACTAGCCTTTTACCCATTTGCGACCGGCATTACACGTCAAGGTTGACTAGGTTCCACCAGCGCCTGTTGAATTCCTCCTCTCGCACAGAAGAATGCAGGCCCTCCATCCCCCACCGCCCCTCCGCCTGTCCCGAACAGCTCGCCTGGCATATATCAAAATGGTCCGAGTTTCTCAGCCTGGCTCAACACCACACCGTACTGCTCATTTCGCCAGCCGCGATCTACGTTACGCGCCGGCGCAGCCCGGCAGCCAAGCCCACGCCCATGAGAGCCAGTGCCGCTCGCTATGAATTTGTGGACAACAATACGATAATCTCATATACTATACACTAGAGCGGCCAAGCGTGCCAAGGGTTTTGCCGGATGATTTCTCCACCCAGGCAATACTGGCCCCTTGTCTGCGACGCCCTACCCGGCGGCGGCAAAGCGTCTGCTACCGGCCTGCGCCGGCCCGGTGAACCTTTGCCGCTACCATGTCGTCTTTGTAGCCTGTATGAAGCAACTTACTCGGGAGGTGTCAGGAATGCAAAAGCTATGGCGGGTACTACTGGTGATGGCTGCCGTCTCACTACTGGCAATGGCGGCCTGGGTATGGGCTCAGCCACAGGGGCAACCAGGTGACCAGCAAAAAGATCCACGCCTGCAGGAGCTCCAGCAGCAGTTGCTGGTGAAGGCACAGGAGCTGCGCGAATTGATGAACGCCGAGCAGCCTAACCAGGAGGCGATCAAGAAAACCCAGGCGGAAGTCCGTGCTCTGGAGCAAGAGATCGCCGAATTTCGGCCCAATGCCGCAGAAAGGAGAGAACGCCGTCAGCTCCAGCAGCGGCAGGCCGGTCAGGAAGGCGGCCAGGACAGAATGCGGCGCGCTACCGGCATGATGCAGATGATGCAGCCTCCAGTGATCGCCGTTGCCGGCGACAGCGTCTATGTTGCTCAGGGCGGATGGCTGTTTAAGTTTGACGCGAATACTCTGGAGCTTCAGCACCAAGTACACTACTTTCCCCCACCCGGCGCTCCGCCTCCGCCACCCAACCAATAATCGGGCCGCACCACCCGAGCAGACTTCCCCGCGTTGGGCCAGCGGATACTGATAGTGTCCGCTGGGCCGCCCTGTGGCAGTATGCCTGCCAGCACGTCCGAGAAGGAACACCTGCGGCAGGCGGGAAATAGCAATGGGGGCCGCAACGCAGTAGATACCGGCGCTCAAGCCTACAAGCCAGCCAACACGGCAGCGCCCGGGGGAGCGGAATGACGTACGGCATTATTTCCGATATGCACGGCAATCTCCCCGCTCTGGAGCGGGTGCTCGATGCCCTTGCCGCAGCGCAGGTGGATACCTACCTGTGCCTGGGCGATATCGTCGGCTACGGCGCCTCCCCCAACGAATGCTGCGAGCTAATCCAGGATATTGAGGCGCTTTGCATCCGCGGCAACCACGAGCAGGCGGTGCTCGAGCCCGACATCTTGAACTGGTTCAATCCCGACGCGCGGGCTTGCTTGATCTGGACCCGGGAGCAGTTGAGCAGCAGCAACCGGGAGTTTCTGGCCTCTCTTGAACCAATTGTCGAGATGGACAATTTCATTCTTTGCCACGGCTCGATCATCGAGCCCGAGTTCTATATAACCTCGCCGTACGGTGCGCTGCCCAGCATGCAAGTGATGACCAGCCCACTGGCTTTCTTCGGCCACACCCACTGTGCCGAGTGGTTTGTGGGGGAAGATCACGCGGAGTTGCCCGAACATCACTCCCATCCGGCCGGAGGGGTCTGTTGGCTGGATCCGAGCGCCAAGTACCTGATCAACCCAGGGGCCGTCGGCCAGCCCCGTGACGGCAATCCGCAGGCCGCCTTTGCCATCTACGACGAGCCCGCCCGCCAGGTCGAGCTTCATCGTATTGACTACGACATCGCCGCGGCCCAGGAACAGATGACGAGGGCCGGACTGCCGCTCAGCATGATCCAGCGACTCTCCCTGGGAGCGTAACTCAAGCCCGATGAGCTGTGGCCCTGGCCAAACTGTTGCTTTCCAGTCAAATCGGGTATAATAATACCGCCCGCGGTTCCCGGTGATGATTGCAAGGAGCGGCATATGCCCCTCGAAGACAAACGAACGCGCCGATTGGTCGAACGGGAGATTACCAAGCATCCCATAGACGCCACGCTACTGCGGGTGCTTTGCATAAATGAGGTCATCTACCTCGATGGCGTGATCAGCGAGATCCGGGGGGCATTTGGCCGCGGGGTGAACGTTGAACGGCAAATGGCAAAGGTAATCGAGGCGATCGAGACTATGCCGGGAGTAAAAGACGTAGTGGCCGATTACCGCATTCGTTGAGCGCTCCCAGGCATTTCGCTCACCAGGCGCCGACTTGTCCATCCAGGCCGTTGGCGGTCGCCTTCGTTGTCAGCAGACGCGGCCTCGTGCTATAATCAGCACGAGGTTTTTTCGGTGCTTGACTCAGCTACCCAAAGGCAAACCCAGCAATGCGCCCAGCCCTGGTAGTTGCCACAATACTCCTGGTCATCTCCACCGGTGCGCACGCCGAAGGCGACGGCGCCAACCCGCCCCGATTGATCGTGACTGTGGATGGGGAGAATATCCAGTACCGGCTCGACCGTGCCGCCGCCGAGGCCGCAGGCGGGGTTCGCATCCTTGTCGAGCTGGCCGGACAGCCGGAGCGCCGGGCCATTATCCACGCGGAGAAGGCGGGAGTTCTGCTGGAGTCCGGGGAAATTGTGGCAGAGTCCGGCGTCACCATCGGTACCCGCTTTGGCGTGCTGGCCGGCGAACAGCTCACACTCAATGCCCAGACCGACGAGTTCCGCCTCCAGCAGGCCCAGGCTGGAGTTGACCTGACCCCCGATCAACCCCAGTCTCTGCTCGGCTATATCTTTGGTGAGGAGATAGGAAGCACCCACGAGGTCGTCTACATCCTACGCGGCCGGATAACGACCTCCGACCGGCGAAACCCGGAATACACCCTCGAGGCCAAGCGTATCGAATACTACCCGAGCCGACGACGCTTCAAGGTCAAGGGCGCCGCGATCAAACTCTACGGGGTACGCCTGCCCCTGATTCCCAACTTCTCGTTTAAGATAGGAGCGGGGGCAGACGCCGGGCTGATCCCCACGCCCGGCTACTCGAGCACAGACCGGCTAGTCATCCCCTACCGGTTTGATTTCTCCGGCCCCGATGCGCCTTTGCAGAGCCATCTCACACTCCGGCTGACCCAGAAACGCGGCATCCGACTCCAATCCAATAACACTTACCTCAGCAACCACTGGCTGGCCCAAGGCCTTGTCTCCCAGACCGAAGACTACTACGATGGCCTGGGCCGGCACATCGTGCTCGACCGCCGGCCCGAGCTGCGCTACACCCAATTCTCCGCGAGCCCGCAGCAGGATACCGGGTGGGCTGGCTCACTGACCCTGGCTAACATCGTCGAGGACCTGCGAACCGCTAGCAATTCGCCTGATGCCCGACCAAATGTCCGCGAGCAGAGCGCTGAGCTGGGCCTGCGCTATGATTGGCATAACGATCAGCGCCGGGCCAGCCACGGTGAATGGTACTCGCTGGCGGGACGCCAGGCCTTTTACAGCACTGGCGATAGTTACCGGGATATCGCGTTGACCGCGGGAGTCGGCGGGAAGATGAACACCAGCCTGAGCGGCTCACTGGCCCTGACTCATCACATCTTCGGCGGGCAGACGCCCTTTCTATATGATGCAGTCAGTATCCGCACCGAATTGCAGCCCGCTGGCCGACTGCAGATGGGCCGAAAGTGGTCGCTGCACGCCAACGGCCGGTACGATCTGGGCGAGGCCAATATGCACGACTACGGGGTCGAACTCAGGCACCGCGACCACGCGCTGACCTGGGGCCTGCGGTACCGGTCGGTCAGCAACAACCTGGGGCTGGCCGTCTACGTTACCGGCCTGACCGGGGATACCCAGCCATACGAGCAGAAGCACCCGCTCAACGATCTGTTCAAGCAGACGCAGCAGGAACTGGCCGCAGGCAAGCCTGAACCGTAGGCTGCGCTGCCAGAACCAACGCTGCGTAGCAGCCCCAGCACTCACGGAACCCAGGCGTGCTGAGAGGGGACCTCGTCGAATACCTCGGTCGCGGCATAAGTCTTTGTCCCCCGAAGCAGGGGCACGCGACAAAGCATCACCGATTTTATGGCCACGCCTTGCACCCAATAGGTCCGCGAAACTCTCCAGTTGTCACCGGCCAGATAGACCCAGTCGGCGCGGTGACCAGCTACGCGCTTGACCACAAGCTGGTCTTCGCCCACATCGGCGACCACGATGTCTCCCCGATGCCAGGGCGCTCGGACGAACATCGCCCGCTCACCCGGGTCCAAGGTGGGCGCCATCGAGTCACCCACCACTTCCACCATGAAGACCACCGGCCACCCGCATCGGACTGAGACCAAGTGCAAGACGGCCACCAGGCCCAAAGCCAGGATCAAAGCCTTGAACACACGGACTACGACACGCATTTTGCTCTCTGCTCCCGTCGAAAAGCGTTCTTTTCCCGTGCGATAGCGTATCTGGCTAGTTATTCGGCCCCGGCCAGGCTGGACTTGAACACCTCCCCAGCCAAAGCGGACGCACACAGACAGCTCGAGCGGAACTCGTCAGATGGGGGCGCAAACAACGGCAGCAGGTGCGTCGCGCAGAGGAGTGAGCAAACTGGGCGAGCCAGGCTAACGCCTGGCCCGCTTGCCCAACGATCCGTCATGATAGGAGACTGTTGCAAAAGGTGGTTCAGGACCGCCTGCTGGAACAGATTGTGTAAGTTTAGCTACAAAACCTACGCAGATATCAGGGCAAGGGTGCCCCTCCCACGGGTTTTGCAACAGTCTCTAGTGCTGCCGGAGGGGCCTGTCGAGTAGGCCGAGTTTGCGAGGCCTGCGAGGCCGGCCCTCCTTGCCGAAGGCCCTGAGGTTGTCGAAGGGCGGGCTGGCCTCACTGCGTTCGACCAGCCCCTCCTGTCTAGAATGAGCGGCCTGTGTCTCGTTCGCAGTTTACTTGCCACTATCCACTGGCACTAACCACTGTCCGTCCCCCAGCATCGCCTCGTTCTCGTCGAGCCACGCCAACGGCCCGGTCACCCCGGGCAGCAGGAAGGTGAGCTTGTCTTCCCGAGGGATTTTGCGGTGCATCTGTTCCAGCCGGCAGAAGAGCCAGCGCGCCCGTATCAGATCCGGCAGGCACATCCACTCCTCGGAGGTCAGCTCGTGCTGGGCCAGGTAGGGGCGCAGGAAAGCGCGCATCCGCGGCCAGCAGAACTCAAAGGACTGGGTGAGCGAGTAGATATCCGCCGGGTTTATGGCCTCCGGTCGTTGTCCGCTCAGGAACATCAAGCCGTCGGTGATGTCTATCAGGCGCGACTGGCGGCTGACCCAGTCAAAATCAAACAGGCCGACGATCTGGGCGGCCTGGAACTTCATATTGGCCTGCTGATAGTCGCCGTGGACGACCACCTGCGGCAGCGCCCAGTAGCGCTCATCCGGCGTGCGCTTCATCACCATACGAGCCTGCGCCTCGAGGTAGTCCAGCGTGTCCGCGGCCTCTTTAGGGGCGAAGTCGCCGGTATCCTCCCCCGCCGCGAGCAGCTCCCGGGCTTCCTCAATCTCTGCCAGGCGGTCCGTGGGGGTG
>CAYNMY010000049.1:0-8879 GCA_964398275.1 uncultured Armatimonadia bacterium
GGGCCGCCATGGGACAGATGAAGTTCCCGGAGCTGCGCTTGCCAGGCGAGCCGCCCATTCTCCGTATGCTTGATCAGCGGGCGCGTGATAGTCACGCCCGGTTCGGCTTGCTCCTCGCGTGGTGCAGGAGTCGCTTCTTCAGTAGGTGGCAGTTGAGGCCACAGCACGACCAATACCAGCCCGATGGCTCCGGCGATGGCCAGCACGGCCGCCCCCACAGTCATACGATGCAACTTTTGGGCGTTGGGTGTGCTCATGATGATTGCCTACCTGGGTTCCTTAGGCTCAATCATTTGACGGGTGCCGGAGGTACGAAGTTCCCGGTAGGTCGGGTACTATTCTTCGATCTGGAGGAGGTCGTCGTTCTCGACATCTTCGCCACTGCCCTCTATCCACGCGCTAAACAGCGCCTGCACTTCCTGTTTGGTCAGCGCTCGGCCCGCCAGCATGTCGTGCAGTTGACCAAAATCACGCGGTATGAGTGTCTTGCCGGCGATGACCCGGTTGATATGCCCGATCACGTCGTCGGTAAGCAGCTTTAGGATCTGCGCCGGGCTGGGCTCGCCGACCAGTTCGGTCAGCGCATGAAGCTTGGCATTGACATCGCCCTGCTGGGGCAGGGCCAGAGCGTAGGTACTCAGCTTCTGGCGCAGTCCGGAGCCGCTGAGCGCGGCGAAGTATTCCCTCAGGCCGTCCTGAGTAGCTTGAGCCAGCTCGTCCACCGCGGGGAGTTGGAGCTCCTGGTTGAGCCGGAGGTGGCACTGCGGGCACACCGGCTCGCGCTCGAGGTCCTCGGCGAGGTTGCGACTGTTACACTGTTGGGCCAGGAAATTCTCGATCATCTCACCGACGCTTGCCGCGTCGTGCTCGACCTTGATATCGAGGCCCTGGAGCTGGGTCAGCGCCCGGTATTCAGGGGTGGCGCGGAACCGGCGGTACTGTTCGAAGGTCGGGTTGCGGTGCGCCCGGCTATGCCAGCCCTGATAGTGGCGCTTGTAACGGGTCAGAAACACCTGCACTGCCCGGTGGAACGCCAGCTGGTCGGCGATGATTTGCTCGCCGCTGTCGAGCACTTCGTGCAGGGCATCACGGCGCTGGCCCAGGTCCGAGCCCTCGGGCAGGTGCAGCACGGGGCTGGCCAGGTACTGCTTGATTCGGATTAGCTCTGGGCCCATCCGCTCGACAAACTCATCCAGGATATCAATCCGCCGCAGCAGGTTCCGCAGCAGCGTACTGCCTTCGGTGGCTTCGACGTATGGTTTGAGCTTGCCGATGAAGTCGCTGATTCCTTCCGAGCTGGGCTTGCCCGGTTCAATCATCTCGTAAAACTCACTCGCTGCCGAGATGTCCAGGGCGCAGTCATCCCACTTGTCATGCCCCTGCTCGAGCGCGGCGATCAGCTCGTCGAGTCGCTGCTCAATCTCGCCCAGGCGCCGAAGCTGGGGCGCGCGGGCCGTGACCAACTCCTGCCAAATCTGGTTTTGAAAGCGCAGGCTGGGGCCAGGGATGCCGGTGTCCAGGACAATGCGCGCCACCTTTCCCAGCGCCTGCCAACTGCTCAGTGGCAGCAGCGCGGGCCGGGCAATGTAGTGGACGTGCCTGGCGAGCGGCAGGGGGATGTCCGCGAAGCGCAGCGGTTGGTGCTCGGCGTCCAGCGCCACCAGATAGCCCAGGCGAACCAGCACAGCAATGGCCAGCTCGAAGAGGTGCGGCGGCAGTCCCAGTGGTGACTTAAGCAGGTGCTGGGCGAGGTCCGCGCAGGATAGCGGCCGGCCCTGCTCCTGCTGGGGGGTCTGGTCGCGCTGGCGGATGCGGTTGAGAATCTCCTCGGCCACCGGGCTGGTGCTGGGGTCAACCCGCATGGTTTCGTCATCAATCTGCACCAGGCCCATCGGCAGCAGGAAAGCCTCCGCGAGTTCGCGGATGGTCGAGCCCTCCGCATTGGCAATCTCAACGGGTGTAATTAGCTCGGCCACTATCTGGTCAATCTGGTCCTGACTGGTAATGACCCGGTGTGGGGCTACCGCGGAAAAACCGGGAAACAGCGCGCTGAGGCTGGGTTCGGCAATTCTCGCCAGGGTAATCGCCCAGTCCCCGGCGGTAGCCGCGAGTTGCTCAGCAGAAACCGCCAGGCCGCTCAGTGTGGAAATCTGCCCATGGTAATAGGCATCGGCAGCAATCTGCCGTGCTTGGTTCTCGAGCGTCATCCGCTCTTCCACCAGCCGTCCCCGCCACGCACCTTGCAGTTCGGCCTCCGGTGCTGGCTGCTGCAGCAGTTGGTGGCAGGCCGCGGCTTGCTTAACGATCTCTACTTCCTCCGCGCTCAGGGGGCGGGGTAGCCACGCTACCAGACCGTGGTGCGAGCGCGCTTTGCCCGCGACAGCTTGTAGATGCGACCAAGTGCTCTCCTGGTCAGCCACGCGCAGCAGCTCGCCGAGGAATATCTGGCAGTCCTCACGAGTGGCCGGATCGGCCAGTTCGGCCGATTGCGCCTCCAGCTGCGGAGCAGTGAGGCTGGATAGGTTGGCAATCTGCGCCGCGACGCACCGGATCGTGTTCTGCCAGACGACCTCATAGAGCTGGTTGCGGGTCAATTCGGCCAGCGGGAAGGCGGGAGTGTCACAGGCGGCAATAATGCGCTGCCACAGGCGCGAGTCCTCGTTGGCGAACGTGGCCTTGACCGCGTTCAGCCGTTGCCGCACCAGGTTGGTCAGGTTGGTATACGCATCAATCAGGTAGACTGAAGACTCCGGGTCCGGCCCCCGGCGCACGTCCACATAGTTACTGGTCAGGCGCAGTGCTTCCAGCATCTCGCGGGCCTGCGTCACAGTCAGCCGCGCGCCGCCGCTGGCCTCTGCACCCAGGCACTCGGCAATCGTTTTCGCCGACGCCGGGACGTTGCCCAGACGCAGGACAATCATGCAGCGGATGACGTCCAGGGCGAGCTCGGGATTCTCCGGCACAAGTTCGACGATGTTGCGTTCGTAGAAGTCAAGCACCTCGTTGAAGTACGCGCTGGCCTCGGGGTGCGAACTGACTGCGGTCTGAGCGTAACGGACCAGCTCGCTCGGGCCGATCAGCTGGCAATTGGCGCGGTCAGCGAATGCCGCCAGGCCTCCGTTGCTCTCGGGTGCGGCGGCGAACTGCAGCAGGCCATCGGCGGCGGCGACATAACGTTGCGTACTCGCTTCCAGGCACTGCTGGGCCAGCGGGTGGAGCGGATAGGTTTGCTGCAGGTCGTCGGCGCTGAAGCTTAGGTCGCCGAACGCCTCTCGGTAGCTCGTGAGGGTTTGCTCGATGGCCGCATTGAGCTCGGTGGCCTTGGTCCGGCCGATGATCCGTTGCCGGGCGACCCGCGTCATCTGTTTGGCCGACAGATCGTAGCTCGCCCTGTACAGACTGCGCAGACTGCCCATCAGGTACGGTTCCAGACCAACGATGTACTCAAGCCCGTCCTCAATCCCTGCGACGATGTGCAGCGGCTCGATCTTGCTGCGCTGACCGATGAACTCCAGAAAGCTGCAGTCACTGTGCGCGGCCTTGCGATCCACGCTGGCCAGAAACCCGGACAGGTCGTCAATGAGCCAGACCACGCCCTGCAGATGTTCTTCGAGCAGGAGCTGCAGCAGGCGCGAGAGCCGTTCGATGCGCGACTGGCGGAAGTCCAGCGGATAACCCAGTTGCTGCGCGACATGTTGCGCCACGGCAATAGCGTCGCCCGGGCTACGGCGCCGTAATTGGTCCCAGGTGGTGTAGCCACCCGGTTCGTGGCGAGCCTGCTCATTGAGCTGCTCGGCGTAGCGCGGCACGACGTGGCGATCGATCAGCTCGAGTGCGTACGATTGCTGGGACAGCGGCACGGCGGCATTGTACTTGGGGCGTGCCAGTTCCCGGGCCGTTTGATCGAAGACAATGTCCTCGAGGTGGTCCCGGTTGCCCCGGTGCTCATCAAGCGCGATGGGCACGACCAGCACCGGACGGGCTTGTTGAAATCTCTGGTGCCGCGCCTCAAAGTGTGGGTGTCGGCTCAAGAAGACGCCCCAGGCTGCCGGGTATTCCAGCAGCAGGGCCGCGGCCGCCAGCAGATGCGATTTCCCGCTGCGCGCGGGGCCCTGCACCAGGATGCTCGAGCCCTCGCCACCCTCGCCCAGGACTGAATCGAGGATCTCCCCGAGTGTCCGCTCCGCTTCGTCGCCGTCGGCGGCAATGTAGTCGTCCAGCAGTCGCGTCGCCTGGGCAGCCGCAGTCAGGGACAGCTCGGCCGGCTCCTGGGCCAGCTCGTCGCGCAGCGCGCTCAGGTTGCTGAGCGAGACCGGCCCGATCTCTTCCGGGATCCTGGTTAACTCTCCGATAGTTGGCTTCACACTGGTCCACCCGTGCCCGGATTCTTCTCCCGCCTGCCGTAGGTCACTGCAGTTGCCGGCCGCTCCGGATAATACTCCTATATTCGCGCCTCGATTTCGGATTCCTCCTGACCAGGAAGGAATAGGCCAAATTGCGGGGAATATAGAGCCAGGTTCGTGAACTGACTGTGTTGCTGCTTGCCGGGGAGCTGGACTCAGATGATAAGCCTTGCCGTAATAGGTGCGGGACGCCTGGGCTCGAAGCATGCCGGCATTTTCTCAACAGATTGCTTGCTGTCAGACCAAGTATGTGTACGATAGCGCACCGGAGCGGCCAAAAGCTTAGCCGTACGAGTCAGTCAAGCAAGCCGCGCCGGTGAGCCTACCGTTGGAGAACTGACACAGCTCGAGAGAGGGGCCACTGACAGATGAACAAGGTAATTGGATATGTGGTAATTGCTATCGCGGTCATCTACCTGCTGGTATCTGCCGGCGATTTTCTGCCCAAGTATAACAATGTCCCCTACCTGGTTGAGCACCAGGAGGAGCTGGGCCTGGTTACCACCACCACCAATCTGCGCTTTCATATGATGTGGGAGATGATCGTGGACGTTCTCATCACTGCCGTGCTGGCTATTGCGGGCTGGTGGATAACCACCACCGAGACCCAGCAGTACGGCTATCTGACTGCTCTGGGAGTGGCGCTGGTGGCCTTTGCCATCATTTGGAACACTCCCCTGATCCCGTTTCACGTCGCCCGCGTCTCGCCGCAAGGGGCCTTTTACAACGCGCTGGTCGAGGTTGAATTGAACGGGGATAGCACCAGTTACTGGGTGATTGTCCCGCAAAACAAGGGCCAGCGCGTCGCCCTGACTGAGAAATACCAGGACCGCAAGCTGATTGGCAAGAAGGAAGTCGTCCTGGAGTTTGGCAGTGATTCCGCGCTTCTCAACGCCTATTTACAGGCCACCCGGCCGGTGCTTATCCTGGGCAAGATGAGCGGAACCTGCAACCTGGCCGTAGACAGGTATATCTATACTGTGCCGGGTATGAAAGTGATGGAGGTCAAGAGACCCGAATAATGGCCGCCCCTCACCAGGAGGATCCGTGGTGGTTTGTTGCAGTTGCCGTGCTCGTGGCGGTATTGGTGCTCGACGTAGTGATGCCGGTTTCTCTGATCGGGCCGGTCTTCACATTCCCTGGACGACTGGCTGACTTGCCCGCTGGATATGGATGTCGGTCGCGGCGGGAATTGTGGTGCTGTGGGCCGTGTTGATGTTGCGCATGACCCTCGCTCTGTCGGCAGCGGGGGCAGGAGCTTAACGCGGCAGAGAGGACTGGACAGGGCGGGCGTTAATTGATAGAATGTTACCGGCTCACGTGAGGCCACGGCCCCTCTGTCATCGGCGGCCTTCTACTTTTTACCTGGTGGGTAGAAATGACAGCTAGACTCGAAGACTCCGAGGCAAATCACCCTCAACAACAGCGACGGGCGTCGGCACGGCGTAGTAACTGGCCGTGCCCTGCTGCTGGGCGCGGTGGGGGCAGTGGCTATCGGGCTGCTTGCGCCCTGGGCTATCCACGTGCTGCACGCCTCGTATATGGCCCTGGACTTCAGCACGCCTGCTGCCGTGGCCCTGCTCTTTTTCCTCGTGGCCGGTCCCAACTTGCTGCTGCTGCGCTTTCGCCGCAGCCTCGCTCTGACCACCGCTGAACTGATCACCATCTACACGATGATGGTGGTCGGCTCTGCCATTCCGACCATGGGTCTGACTGCGCAGGTAATACCTCTGTCCACCGGAGCGCACTACTACGCCACCCCCGAGAACAACTGGGCGGAGACCATCGTGCCCAATATCCCGGCGTGGGCAGCCCCGCAGGGCGCCGCCCCCGACACACCGGTAATCACCCACCTATTTGAGGGCCTGCCTGCGGGTGGACAGGTGCCGTGGAGCGCCTGGGTCCAGCCCTTGTCAGCGTGGATTCCGATGCTGCTCGCCGTCCACTTCGTGATGATTTGCATGATGGTACTGCTGCGTAAGCAGTGGGTGGACAACGAGCGCCTCGCTTACCCGCTGACCTATCTGCCCCTGGCGCTGGCCGGCGCCGACAGCAAGGGCTGGCCTGTTATTCTTTCGCGGAAAACCTTCTGGATCGGCTTCGGCATCGCCTTTCTGGCGGGTAGCTGGGTCGGCTTGCACCACTACTTCCCGCCGGTGCCGGCGCTCAAACTCGTCCAGTCAGTTACCCTGGTCAAGGGCATTTGGTCACTGAGCTTTCGCATCAGCTTCCCGATGATTGGTTTCTTCTATCTGGTAAGCCTGGAGACCAGTTTCAGTCTGTGGTTCTTCAACCTGTTGACCCAGGCGGTGCGCACGGCTATGACCTCTTTGGGCATCGCCAATACCGAGAACCTGGGCATTTACGGCGCGCGTGACCCTATCCTCAAGTACGTCGGCACCGGCGCCTTCCTCGCCCTGGTCGTCACCGGACTGTGGGTTGCTCGCGGACACCTGAGCCTCATCTGGAAGCGCGTGACCGGCGAGGCCGGCCCAGAGGTTGATGAGAAGGAGATTCTCTCCTATCGCGTCGCCTTCTGGGGGACGATCATCGGGCTGGTCTTGATTGGCTGGTGGCTGGGGGCCTCGGGCCTGCCGGCGCTGGTCGTGCCACTGTTTCTGCTTATGGCCTTCGTCTTCTTCATTGGGCTGACGCGGATCGTCGCCGAGAGCGGCATGGCCGAGGCCGTCGCCCCCGCCATCGCCTCGGCGGTGGTGCCCGGCTGGCTGGGCTGGGGCGTGCTGGGCGACCGGGGGATGACTGCCCTGGGCCTGACGTACATCTGGACCAGCGATATCCGCACCTTCGTAATGGCTTCCGCCGCCAACAGCCTGAAGATGACCGGCGTCATCGAGGCCAAACACCGCCGGCTCTTCTGGGGGTTTGTGATAGCTATCTTGGTGGCTTTAGTCGCCTCGATGTGGCTGACGATGACCCGCGCTTACTCGCAGGGCGGCGTGACGATGAGTAGCTGGTTCTTTAGCGGCAGCCCGCAGGCGGCTTTCAAGTGGGTGGAGGATTGGGGTCTCAGGCAGCCCAATCCTAGTGTCGCCGGGTGGGTCTACACCGCGCTGGGAGCCGCCATCTACCTGGTGCTTACTGCCCTGCGCTTCCGCTCGCCCAAGTGGCCTTTCCATCCCATCGGCTACTGCATCGGCAGTGTCTGGCTCATGGACCAGCTCTGGTTCACGATTTTCCTCACCTGGTTGGCCAAGGGCACGATTTTGCGCTATGGCGGCATGGTTGTCTACCAGAACATGCGACCGGTCTTCCTCGGGCTTATCTGCGGGCAGTTCACCTGCAATGTCGTCTGGGTCTTCATAGACTGGTTAACCGGGCATACCTATAACCAGATATTCTGGATCTAGTCACTGTACGCGCCGAATTCGCGGTATGCCTCCATAAGCGCGAGTATGTTGTCGCTTGGTACATCCGCCTGAATGGTGTGGCTCGTGCCGCCGAAGTAGCCGCCCCCCGGTTTCATGACCTCGAATAGCTGCTTTACTTCCTCGCGCACCTGCTCGGGGGACCCGTACGGCAGGTTGTGCTGAATACTGATCCCTCCGGCAAAGGCGATATCGCCCCCGAATTCTCGCTTGATCCGCGCGTGGTCCATCCCCCGCACTCCCGGTTGGATACTCTGCAGCACGTCCAGACCACTGTCAATGAAGTCAGGGATGAATTCGCTTACCGCGCCGCAGCTATGATGCATTACCGGTACGTTATACTGGTGCGCCAGCTCGATAAAGGCGGCAAAGCCCGGCTGGAGCGTCTCGCGCCACTTCGCCACCGACATTATCGGCCCGTCCTGGGCACCGAAGTCGTCGCCGGTCATCACCAGATCAATGCCCCCGGCTGCTGCCTCCAGTATCCGGCGCTCGTATTCCAGGTAGAAGTCCCGGAGGCGCCCGACGATTGCCGCAAAGATGTCTGGCGCTATCAGCAGGTCCACCAGTATCTGATCAATGCCCCGCAGATACATCGCCGGCTTGAGCTGGGCGATGCGATTGAGCCGGTCGCCCGAGAATACTACGCAGGCCTCGCCGCAGCCCTCACACTGAGCTTGGATTACCGAGTAGTCAAACCAGTCCGGCGACGGCCAGTTATCGTAAGCCGCGACCTCCGCAGGGGTCGTACAGTCGGCTAGAGGATAGTCAGAGACTTCCCAGTACGACTCCTGCCAACCGTCTCCTGCGATGGTCTGCTGCCGTCGCGGCACCCCCCGCAGGTCGTAAGCCGTGCCGTCGGGGTCAACCCGCAGCGGCGGCCCGATGTAGACGGGCCCCTCGATGTAGCGGAAGTCAACGCCGAACTGGGTCAGCAGCTCTTCGCGGCTCGTCAGCCCCAGGTAGCTGAGCAGCTTATCGTCCATCTCCCGCGATGACCAGAAGTCCACCGGCACGCGGTCCGGCTCCTGATGGCCCAGCGCTTGCTTTACGCGTTCCTTAGCTGTCATAAGTTATCTCGCTGATTGAG
>CAYNMY010000050.1:0-8848 GCA_964398275.1 uncultured Armatimonadia bacterium
GGGCAATATCGTCGAGGCTACCCGGCACATGCGCGCAGTGATGACCGGCATGGAGCACCTCAAGGGCCTGCGCACCGAGGAGCTGATGACCGAGTCCAAGAACATGGGTGCACCGTTTGAGCTGGTTAAAGAGATCAGCGAGACCGGGAAGCTGCCGGTGCCGAACTTTTCGGCGGGCGGCATTGCTACCCCCGCAGATGCGGCGCTGATGATGCAGCTTGGTGCCGAGTCCGTCTTTGTCGGCTCGGGTATCTTCAAGGCCGAGGACCCCGAGGCCCGAGCGTTGGCGATCGTCCACGCAACGACCTACTACGAGGATCCGGCAGAAGTGGTGCGCGCCTGCAAGGGTCTCAAGGGCGCGGCGATGCCCGGTATAGACGTAGCCAGCCTGCCCGACGAAGAGCGCCTGGCCATGCGCGGCTGGTAGGCGCAGAGGTCTATCTCTTCGGCAGCACTGCTCATTCGGCAGCGTGCTCTATTGAACCGGCAGGCTACGGCTTATTGGGTGCCGAGTCTGCCGGTGAGTGCTGTGTGGTGTGTTGCGCCAGAACCCGGTTCGGCTTACCTGACATACTTACATATTGAAAAAGGGGAGACAATGTGAGATGAGCGACGAACGGCCGAATGTCATCCTTTACACGACCGATCAGCATCGGGGCGACCACTTGAGCTTGGCCGGACATCCCGTGGTCGAGACACCGAACGTGGACAGTTGGATTCAGGAGGGGGCGTACTTCCCCAATGCGTACACCGAAATCCCCTCGACGACCGGCGCCCGGCGCGTGCTTCTGGGGGGCCAGGCAAGCTATACCTGCGGCCTGATCGGCTACTCGAGCACGGAGTGGCACGAGCGAAACACCCTTGCGCAGGTGCTGGCCGACGCGGGGTATCACTGTATCAATGTGGGTTGGCGCAATCTACATCCCCGGCGTAAACTGTATGGCTTCCATACAGTCATTCCGCATGACCTACGCGAGGGCTCAGATGACTACATGGAGTGGCTTCGCCGGGAGGTAGGGCCGTGGGCGCAGGAGCGCGGGCATGGCTGCTACGATAAAGGTTGGCAGGCTCGGCCCTGGCAGCTCGACGAGCAGTATCATCCCACGGTGTGGACGACCGAGGTCTCGCTGGAGCAGATCGCCAAGCGAGACCCGACTAGGCCCTTCTTCATTTGGATCTCGCACTTGCGGCCCCATTCTCCCTACGACCCGCCCCAATTCTACTGGGACATGTATATTGACCGGGAACTGCCCGAGGTCCCCGTTGGCGACTGGGCGGCGAAACATGATAAGCCAGTTGTGGGGATGGTGCGTACCGCCTGGGAGGGGCGACTGCCGCAGGAGCAGAGCCAGCGCTGTCGAGCGGCCTACATAGGACAGATTGCTCACCTTGACTGTGAGCTGGGGCGGATGATGGAGGCCCTGGCGCGTGAGGGCCTGTATCGCGATACGCTAATGATCTTCACCTCTGACCATGGCGATATGCTCGGCGAGCACCACCTGCACCGCAAGGGCTACGCCTATGAAGGCTCGGCGCGTGTTCCGCTGGTAATCAAGTATCCCCAGGGCCTTGACCTGCCCACCGGTACGTTTGAGCATGTCGTCGGCCTGCAAGACATAATGCCCACTGTTTTGGATATCGCTGGCGTAAAGATTCCCGATTCTGTCACTGGCCAAAGCCTGCGCAAGGCGATATGCGGTGAGCCGTGGCGTGAGTTCTTTCACGGCGAGCACTCGGCTGCCTATCACATCAGCAACGGTATGCACTACCTGACGGACGGGAAAGAGAAGTACATCTGGTTCCCGTACCGTGGTCAGGAGCAACTCTTCGATCTCACCAAAGACCGCAGCGAGTTGCACGATCTTGGCACCGACCCGGCTCACGCTGACCGTGTGGCCATGTGGCGGGAGCGGCTCATCAAGCTGCTGGGGGAAAGGGGTGACGGCTTCTCGGACGGGGAGAAGCTGCTGGTCCGCAAAGACCCCTACGGCCCGCTTGCCGAGCCGCCGCAGCCAAATCCCTAGCGCGGGTAGGTAACGGGCACGCGCCACGCGGGATGTGGTCAATAGGTGCTAAGTACAAGGTGGTAACTACAATTCACCACCCATCTTCACGCCGCCCGCGAGGCGGCGTTTATTTTTGCCTGGTGATATGATATACTCAGGCGCAGACTGATGAGATTCCCGCTCAAGCTTTTCCTGGCAGTCTTGCTGGCGTACGCGCTGTTCGCGCAGGGCACGGTGCGGTCGTGGGATGGGGCAACAATGCTGGCCGTGACCCGCAGTATGGTGCTGCATAGCAGTTTGGAGGTCCCCCCGACCTGCCCGGGCAAGTATGCCGCCGATGGCCGCTACTATGGCTACTACGGGGTGGGCCAGTCGCTGGCGGCAATACCGCTGTTCGCAGCGGGGCAGCTAGGTGCGAACCTGGTTGACGACAATCGCCTATCTGATGACGTTATCACTGAGTTCGTCATATCCTTGTTCAATCCGATCATCACGGCGCTGACCTGCGTGGTGCTGTACCTGGTGGCCCTCGAAGTGGGTCTGGCCGCGCCGGTGGCGGCCGCTTGCGCGCTGCTCTACGGGTTTGCCACCGGCGCCTTCGTGCAGATGAAGGACTTCAACAGCGAGCCGCTGACCGCGCTGCTGCTACTGGTGGGCGTCTACAGCCTGTTGGGCCTCAGGAAGAGCCCCAGCGCAGGCCGCGCGGCGGTGGTGGGGTTGTGTGTTGGCGCCGCCATCGCTGTGCGATTGGCTGCGATCGTAGCGGTGCCGGTGCTGGCCGGCGGGCTATTGTGGATTGCGCTACAGCAAGGCGGCGGGACGCGCGCGGTCAAGTGGCTGGCCGCATTCGCAGCTCCCGTGGCCCTGGGTATAGCGGGCGTGGGACTGTACAACTATGTGCGCTTTGGTGACGTTCTGGAGACCGGTTACTGGCAGGTGACCTTTCAGTATCCCTTCTTTGCGGGGCTGAATATACAATTGGTCGCGGCGCGCTCCGGGCTATTGTGGTATAATCCGGTGGTGATACTGGCACCGGTTGGAGCGTGGCTCGCCTGGCGCAGGTCGCGCTTCGCTGCGGGCCTGTTTGGGTTGATGTTTCTGGTTCATCTGCTCTTGTACTCGGTTTACGATACACCCGCGGGCGGCCACAGCGTCGGTAACCGGTTCCTGCTGGTGACAATGCCGTATCTGATAATCTGGGTGGGCTTTCTCAGCCAGAGCCTGGGCACGCGCCGGTGGCGGACGGCGATATGGGCGCTCGTGGCCCTGTCGGTTCTGATCCAGCTCCCGCTCGTATACATCAACCCGTCCTACTATTTTGCGCGGCTGACCAGCCAGCACCAGCGGGAGCAAGAGCAGGACAGTGAGCGCTTCGCCAGGGAAGTGGGTAAGAGGAGCAGGCGCTGGCGTGATTCACTCCTGGTGCAGTCCTGGGTAATCGCCGCCGAAGTCAGTCATAATGTCCTCTATCGGGGCGAATGGCTGAGGTCGTTGGAGGAACGCACGCAGCCTGGGGACGATGCGACGGCGCTCTTGGCGACCCGGTCATTCCGCGTGCCATATCTTTGGTGGGTCCTGGCCTATTATTATGGCGCGCCGCGATGGGTCATCGGGCTTGTTCTGGCCCTCCTACTGGCAGCGAATGTCGTTTCTATTACCGCTTTGCGTCAAGGATGGCCAAGGCTAGGGGCTTAGGCCAGACTCGGAGAGTGTCAGGCGATGGAACTGTCAATTGTCATGCCGGTGTACAATGAAGAAGACACGGTAGAAGAGATCGTCGGGCGGGTCCTCGCCGAAGAGCACGAGAAACAACTTATTATTGTGGACGACGGCTCGACAGACGCGACGCCTGAGATTGTCAGACGACTCGCGGAGCAGCACCCGGGGGCAATCAGCCTGGTGATACGTACGGAAAACCGGGGCAAGGGCGCGGCGGTACGAACCGGACTGAAACGCGTTACCGGCGATGTAGTGATAATCCAGGACGCCGACCTGGAGTACGATCCGGCCGACTACGAGGTCCTGCTGGACCCCATCGAGGAAGGGATCGCTGACGTGGTTTATGGTTCGCGCTTTCTGGGCGTGCATCGGGTATTGTTCTTCTGGCATTACCTCGGCAATCGGTTTCTGACCTTCCTTACCAATGTGCTCTACAACGTTAACCTGACCGACATGGAGACGTGCTATAAGGCGATTCGTACATCGCTTCTTGAAGAGATTACGCTGCGCAGCAACAGATTCGATATCGAGCCGGAGATCACGGCCAAGGTGCTCAAGCGTGGTGCGCGGCTCTACGAGGTGCCCATCAAGTATGCTGGCCGGACATACTCGGAGGGTAAGAAGATCGGCTGGCGGGACGGTCTCCAGGCTATCTGGACGCTGCTGAAGTACCGATTTACTGATTAGCGCATGGTTGCAAGGGATATCGTCAATGACTAAGCGGGTTGGCGTATTGGCATTACAAGGTGACTTTGCTGAGCATATCGAAGCTTTCACCGGGCTGGACTGCACAGTTACAGCAGTCAAGAGGCCCGATGACATACTCGAGTGTGCGGCGCTGGTGATCCCGGGCGGCGAGAGCACTACCATCGGCAAGCTGTGCCAGCGTTTTGGCGTGGGGGAGGCTATCCTGGAGCTTAATCAGCGCGGCGCGACGATCTGGGGCACGTGTGCGGGGATGATTCTGCTGGCGAAGGAGATCAAGGGGAGCGAGCAGTGGCGGCTGGGACTGATGGACATAACCGTGCAGCGCAACGCCTTCGGGCGGCAGGTGGACAGCTTCGAGACGGATCTGCCCATCGAGGGAATTGCCGGAGGGCCGGTGCGGGCGGTCTTCATCCGGGCCCCCTTTGTGACGCGCGTGGGGGAGGGTGTGCAGGTGTTGGCGCGGCTCGAAGATAAGATAGTAATGGTGCGGCAGGGCAATCTGCTGGCGAGCGCCTTTCATCCGGAACTGACCGACGACAGTCGCGTCCAGCAGTATTTTCTGGGTATGATCGAGGCAAAGCAATAATCCGTGGTTGAAGGAGGAGCATTATGAAGGGCATCATCCTCGTGGGCGGCCTGGGGACGCGGCTGGATCCGATGACGCGGGTGATTAACAAGCACCTGCTGCCGGTCGGGCTGTTCCCGATGGTTTACTATCCCCTGCATTCGCTGGTGGATGCCGGTATTCGCGACATAATGATCGTCACCGGCGGCAACAATCCCGGCGAGTTCCTGGAGCTGCTGCACGACGGCAGCGAATTCGGCCTGGACCACCTCTACTTCACCTACCAGCAGCAGCCGCTGGGCATCGCCGACGCCCTGCGCGCGACCGAGCATTTCGTGGCCGGTGACCGGTGCGTTGTTGTCCTGGGCGACAATATCCTGGCCGGCAGTATCCGCCCGTGCGTCGAGCGCTACCAGGAGCAGCCCCAGGGCGCGCGCATCCTGCTGGTCGAGGTGCCCGACCCCGAGCGCTTCGGCGTCCCCGAGTTTGACGAGCAGGGCAAGATCCTCCGGGTCATCGAAAAGCCCTCGGAGCCTCCGTCAGAGTATGCTGCCATCGGCGTGTATATGTACGACGAGTTGGTCTGGGAGATTCTGCCGACGCTGGAGCTTTCTGACCGCGGCCAGTACGAGATCACCGACGTACAGAATGCGTACCTCCAGCGCAATCTCCTGGAGTACGATACTCTGGACTTTGGCTGGTCGGATGCCGGCACACCGGAGAGCCTCTTCCGTGCTACCGTGATGATGCAGGACAGCGATTTTCTGCCTGAGCTGAAGCCCAGGAATCAGAACCGTTCTGGTCCGCTGGCCTAACCCAGATTATTCATAAACGCCTTGTGGGAAACCCGCTTTTTAGGCAAAAAAAGCCGGTTTCCCACACCCTTCCGGCAAAAACTTTGAAAGTTGAGTAACGCAGTTGATAGTTGCATCGTGTCGCTGCTCACAACGAACTGTGAACTGCCGTCAATGCCTTTTAAGGGGCACCTGCACGTCTTTCGAAGGCTCATCCCTTTTGTCTTCGTGAATAATGCAGGCTAAGTGGTCGCGGGTTGCTGATCTGAATGATAAAGAGGAGCCCACGGCGACGACCGCGAATTAAGGGTGATGATCCCAGCTATTACGGAGGTGGGGGAGTATGGATCCGAACACGGCAGAACCGGCAACACAAGTAGCAGACACACTAGCAGAATGGCTAAAGCACCTGTCGTCTAATCCCACCTGGCAAGCATTTGTGAGCGAGATATTCAACCTTGAGACGCTGGCTGGGCGGGCGGCCACCGTACTGATGATCGTGCTCATTGCCGGGGCCGCTTACTGGATGGTGCTTTGGATGCTGGGCCGGGCCCGAGGCCGCCTGTACCACGCCGCGGAGACGCTCAGCGGCTTGCACGAACGGCGCATGCTGCGCGCCGCTACTGTACTGTCCATCGTTGGCAGCGGCGTCAAGTGGCTGATCGCGCTGGTGGCGGTCGTCTGGGTTATGAGCGTCCTGGGCATCGACGTCGTTCCTCTACTCGCCGGTGTTGGCTTCCTCGGAGCGGCAATAGCTTTTGGCTCCCAGACTCTGGTCAAGGACTTGGTAAGCGGCCTGTTCCTGCTTCTGGAGGGGCAGTATGCCGAAGGTGACTACGTTAGTCTGAGCGGGAAATTTGGGCGGGTGGAAGAAATCCGTTTCCGGACCACTGTGCTGCGCGACCTGGACAACCAGTTTCATCACATTCCCAATGGCTCGATCACAGCGGTGACGGTCTACGAGGAGCCCTACATCAACTATGTTCTCGAGATCCCCCTGGCTGACGCTGCTGAGGCCGAGCGAGTGCGGGCTGGGCTGGACGACCTGAGCGCCGAGATGACGGAGAAGTATCCACTTCATATAACCGAGGTGGCCTCGGCTGTCGTGGACCACTCGCGAGATTACCCCAACCTCGTACGCCTGCCGGTGGCGGTTTTTCCCACTCAGGAGTGGATCGCCATCGAAGAGTTGGCTACCCGCGCGCAGATCATGCTGGATGAAATGGGTATAGCGGTAGCCGAGAAGCTCAAAATGCGTATTTATGCCGATATCAGTGAAGTGAGCGTGCATATTGAGGAGACGAAGGCGGCGGTAAGCGGAACGGAGGTCATTCCGCGGCGTTGATGAATAGCGCCGCCTACCGGCGAGTCAGCAGCAGGTAGAGGCCGATTGCGCCGAAGATGATGTTCTGCGCCCAGGCGGCGACTCCCGGCGGGACGGTCCCCGCCAGCCCCAGCGCCAGTCCCCACGAGCGCACTCCGTTGTACAGGAAGACCAGCAGGATGGCGACGGTAATGCCCGCAAAGCTGCCCAGGTAGGCATAGCGGTCAGCCAGGGGAGCGGCAATCAGCGCGAAGACCAGACAGGCCATGGGGATGGCGTACTTGAAGTGCCAGTGGGTGCGGAGTTGGTGGGTAGACTGGCCGGTCTGGGCCAGCGTCGCGGCCAGCTTAGCCAGTTCATCGGCAGTCATCTCATAGGGCGTGCGCTTTTCCGCGTAGTAGTGCTGGAGCGCCTGATGGAGTTTGATAGGGCGGCGCTGGAAGTGCTCCTGACGCTCCGGATCGCCCTGCTCGTTCAAGTAGACGGTAGTTCCCTCTTCCAGCGTCCAGATTGGCCCGGCCAGCGTGGCCTGGCGCGCGACGGTGATTGAGACCAGCCGGCGCTGGTCGTCTTCCTCCCAGATTTCAATCTCGGTGAGCTGGTTGGTGTCGGCGTTCATCTGCCGCACGTAGAAGATACGGCCCTGCTCGTCGCGGAAGAACTGGTTGTACTCCTGGCGGACAATCGGCTGGCTGTGGGTGATCTGTTCGAAGACTCGCGCGGCACCCTCGCTGCTCTGTGGTACTATCCACTCGGTCACCGCAAAGGCCAGCGCGCTGCCGATAACGCCCACGAGGATGAACGCCGTGCATATCCGCGTAAAGCCAATCCCGGCGGTGCGCATCGCGATTGACTCGGTGTTGCGGCTGAGGGCCGTCATAGTCATGGCCACGCCGACCAGCGTCCCCACCGGCAGTGACCAGGCCAGGGCCTGGGGAGTGCGATACAGCAGGTAGAGCAGGATCAGTTGCGGGGAGGTACGCGCGCCCATGATCACGCCGCTGAGCTTGCGCGCTTCATCGCCTAGCAGAATGATCACGAAGATCAGCACGCCGATAATGAAGGGCATGACCAACTGGCGCAGAATGTAGCGGTCCAGGCGGCGGATCACGGGCGACGGGGCTCCCCTTGCTGGGGTGCGTGATTGCTGCTGTCAGGCCCCTCGAGAATAACGAAGGCGACTGCGTACTTGTGGATGTGAGTGAGCGAGACGTGCCACCTGTTGCCGCCGAGCTCCTGGGCACGTTGGGCGGCCACGCCGCGCAGTTCGATGCGCGGTGGCTCCTTCTCGCGGGTAGGCAGTTCGATGTCCTTGAATCGCACGCCCTGCGCCCAGCCCGTACCCAGTGCCTTCATCACCGATTCCTTAGCAGCAAATCGCGCCGCAAACCGCTGGGAGCGATTGGCCGCCGGCATGCAGATTTCCTGCTCGGTGGCTGTGAACACCTTGTCAAGGAAGCGCTGGCCGTACTTCTCGATCAGCGTGTTGATGCGGTCAGTTTCGATTATATCGGTGCCGATGCCAACGATCATTGCCTGGCTCGCTTTCCCGACAAGAGCGGACGCACTGGTAACGTAGTATTAGTATACATGCGCAGGCGTACAGGCTCAAGCACCTTTGCCGGCGAGGCCCAGTCAGGGCTGCAGCGGGGAGATCAGCGGCAGGCTGGCACAAAAAATGGCTGCCGGGGCAGGGGTCGAACCTGCGATAACTGATCCAGAGTCAGCCGTG